>JAUXGY010000047.1 GCA_030621805.1 Kiritimatiellales bacterium
GTACGGCTGGATGTTTTTCTGGCGGGGGCGGTACCGCAGATGTCGCGCTCGCAGTGGAAGACGCTGATCCATGATGGGCGGGTGGCGGTGAATGGAATGGCCTGCAAGCCGAACCACAAGCTAAAGGCGGGCGATGAGGTGGCCTGGTCGTTGCCCGAGGAGACGCCGGCTGAACCACAGCCGGAGGAGATTCCGCTCGATATCCTGTTCGAGGATGACGCACTGCTGGTGCTCAACAAGTCGTCGGGGAGGGTGGTTCATCCGGCACCGGGCAATAAGTCGGGTACACTGGTGAACGCGCTATTGTTCCACGATCCGGCATTTCGATCCGTCGAACGCGCGGGCATTGTACACCGCCTCGATAAGGATACGTCTGGCGCGATGGTGGTGGCAAAAACGGATGCCGCGCTGGCGGAGCTACAACGGCAGTTTAAGGCGAGGGAGACGTATAAGGAATATTTGGCGTTGGTATGGGGCGCCCCGCCTCCGAGCGGGCAAATCGAGACGCAGATCGGGCGGCATCCAAAACATCGCCAAAAGATGGCGGTATTGAAGGAGGGCGGTCGCGTGGCAGTGTCCAACTTCAAGAGATTGGAATCGTTTGCTGAAACGACGCTGGTGCAGGTGAAGATTGAAACGGGCCGGACGCATCAGATTCGGGTGCATATGACGCATCTGGGGCATCCGGTGGTGGGCGATGCGGTGTATGGCCGCTCGCGGAAGGGCAAATTAAGCGCGGACCGTCAAATGTTGCATGCGGCCAAGTTGGGGATTATTCATCCTTGTTCAGGAAAAAAACTTTTCTTCGAGGCCCCGTTACCTAATGATATGCGCCAACTTTTGGAAAAACTACGAATTGAAGACCATGGCTGAAACGACATTTTATAATCTGGTTGAGAATCTGGAGAACTACCTGGAATACCAGCGCGACGAGGGGGTCCAGCGGATGGAGGTCGACCGTGCCGTGCTGGCTGAGCTGGCCAAGGCACCCGTGGCTCCAGCAGAAGTTGCGCCTGTTGTTTCTTGCGGGCATTGCCTGCTTTGCCACACCCGCATGAATACGGTTCCGGGTGCGGGGAAGGTGGATCAGCCGGAGATCATGTTTGTGGCCGAAGAGCTCGGGGCCGATGAAGATGCGCAGGGTCATCCATTTGCAGGAGAGGCGGGATGCTTGCTCGTTAAAATGATCGAGGCGATGGGATACCGCCGCGAGGAGGTATTCATTGCCAATGTTGTAAAGCGTTGTCCTGCGGGCGATCAGCTACCCTCTACGGAGGAGATGGAGGCGAGTTTTAGCCATTTGCAGCAACAGATTACGGAGATTAAACCGACGGTCATCGTCGGGATGGGAGCAACGGTCATTAAAGGCCTGCTCGGAAAAACAGCGGGGATCACGCGCCTGCGCGGAACGTGGCAGGAATGCCAGGGCGTCAAGCTGATGCCGACCTTCCACCCATCCTACCTGCTTCGCGACCCATCGAAAAAGAAGGTGGTCTGGCAGGATTTGCAGTTGGTGCTTAAGGAACTGGGCCGGGAGCCCCCGCCGAGGAACAAGTGATATGGCCGATGATGTAAAATCAAATCCTGACGACGAGTTGACCGCAGAGGGTGGACTTCCTGATGGTGACTTGGTCTTCAAGGCCCAGCAGGGGGATTTGCAGGCCTTCGACGAGCTGGTCGAACGCTACCACGGAAAAATCTACGGACTGACCTATAATATGACCAGTAACCGCGAGGATGCTGAGGACCTCACGCAGGAGGTTTTCGTGAAAGCCTTCAATGCGCTGCCCCGCTTTAAAGGCAAATCCTCCTTCTATACTTGGGTCTACCGCATCGCTGTCAACAAGACCATAAACTACCGCAAGAAGCGTAACCGAAAACGTGCGCTGAGCCTCGATCAGTTTGATCAGGAAATCAAGACCGACGACGTCTATCACGATCTCACCGCCAAGGGATCGCCATTGCGTAACCTGAGTTTAAGCGAGTTGCAGAAAAAATTGAACGAAGCCCTGCAGACCCTGTCCGAAAAGCACAGAACCGTTGTGGTTATGCACGATATGCAAGGCATTCCGCACGAAGAAATCGCCAAGGTGGTGGGATCATCGGTCGGTACGATTCGATCAAGACTGTTCTACGCAAGAAGGCAAATGCAGACGGAATTAACGGAATTCATGAAATGAGCAAACCCAAAGGCAGAGTGGCAGCCGAAGATCCGGCAGACGTGCTATTACGGCAGTTGCTACACTTGAAAAAGTATGAGCGGCCCGAAGCAGCCCGGATAACCCGGAATAAGCAGAATATCATGCGCGAGGTGCGCGAGGCGAATAGTCAGAAGCGATGGAGCCTTGGCGACTTGCTGGAGGTCAACATTCCGTGGTTCTATGCAGAGCCGCGCTATGGCATCGCCTTGCTTTTCATTGTTTTTGCCGGCCTTCAGCTCTGGGGGGCAAACTCCCGAGAAGAATCGCGAAACAGAACCGGAATCTATATGCCCGGCAGTACGGTCACTTCCTATGAACAGACCTCGGCCATAGCCACCAACGGCACTTCCTATGCCAAGTTACCTAGCAACTTTCATCTGTTTCCCGATACCCCGCAGGGCGACAGCTCGATAAAATTTGTCGGGCGCCTTGAAGAAAAGAAATAATTCTATTTCCCTTCCCTTTGCGTCGTTTTGGCGCGGTTTTATCGTTCATAAAACAGATTGCAAAGCCTGCGACGTAATGGCACAGTTCTGCGTATGAAACCGGGATTTTTCGATAAACTAGTAGATCGGCTCGACCATTTGGACTCGGGCAGCCTGCAAACCTATTTTCTGCGCCTCGCCAAGGAAAAGGGGTTGATGGAGACCATTTTCCAAGCCTTGGAGGAAGGGTTGATCGTACTCGATTCCGAGGCGCAGATTAGCTATGCCAACCGGGCCGCCGAACAGATGCTCGGCTTTAAGCTCGAATCCGCCCAAGGCGTTCCTATCCAGCGCTACCTCAAGGATATTCATTGGGATTTAATCTTGGATCTCGACGAATATGAGTGGAGCCAGCTGGTCCGTCGCGAAATTGAAATCACCTATCCGCAGCACCGCTTCATGGAATTCTATGTCGTGCCGCTCGCCGCCGTCGATGAGAAGGAAGAAGGAGCTGTTGTCATCTTCCGTGACGTCACGCGCGAGCGCGAAACCACGGCAGAGTCGATCGAGTCCGAGCGGCTCTATGCATTGAGTCTGCTCGCCGCTGGCGTTGCCCACGAAATTGGAAATCCGCTCAACTCGATCAATATCCACCTCCAGCTGCTCGACCGCGAGATTGGCCAGCTGGAAGATGAAACCGCAAAAGGGGAACTCAAAGAACTCGTTGATGTTTCGCGCAAAGAGGTGGCCCGGCTCGACACGATCATCCGCCAATTCCTCAAGGCGTTGCGCCCATCGTTGCCGGAGCGCAAGCCGATGAAGCTCTCCCGGCTGATCGAAGAGATGCTCGAGGTTATGAAGCACGAAATCACCGACCGCCGCATGTTGGTTGAAACCGATTTCCCGGAGAGCCTTCCGCTGGTCGCCATCGACGAAACGCAGGTCAAGCAGGTCTTCTTCAACGTGGCCAAAAACGCATTGCAGGCGATGGACGATGGCGGGATACTGAAGATCTCCACCCAGGAGTCGGATCGTTTTATCAGCACCGTATTTGAAGATAACGGACCCGGCATTGATCCCGAAAACCTTGGTGCCATCTATGAACCCTACCACACCACGAAATCCGAAGGGACCGGCCTCGGAATGATGATTGTCCAGCGCATCATGCGCGACCACGGCGGTGAGATTGAGATCAATACTGAGCCCGACCGCGGAACGAGGCTGACGTTGAGATTTCCAAGAGAGGATGCGCGGTTGAATCTGCTCGAAGCACCGCTTCGTAACGAGTAATGCGTAATACGTAATTTGGAGGGAGTATGAGGTTTTCGGAATGGGAAAGCGGTGTGCCTGAAGTCTTGCGGGAAGATACGCTATGGACCGTGAAGGCATATCGGTTATCGTTGTTTCTTGCGGATGTTACATGGCGCGATGTGGTGAAGCTGTCGAAGGCCCCCGGGATGAGATCCCTGTCGGATCAGTTGTATCGATCCTGTGGCTCCATCTGTGCGAACATTGAAGAGGGTTATTCAAAAAAGAGTTCAAAGGATCGCGCACGCTTCTACGAATATTCCCTTGGTTCTGCACGGGAAACCCGGGGTTGGTTCTACCGCGCCCGACCTATTCTTGGAGAAGAAGTGGCAATGCACCGGCTTGGGTTATCGACCGAAATCATCAAGCTTCTGTTGACCATGGTTCCCGATCAGCGGAACCAGGGGAAACAAAAGGTCTGTGAAGAATCGCCTGAATATATCGTAAAAGGTTTTCTCGATATGGATGTGCCATTTTAGTTTTTACGCATTACGCATTACGCATTACGCATTACGCATTATGAAAACAAAACCAGTTGTATTAATCGTGGATGACGAGAAAAGTGCGCGGGATGGGTTAGTACGAGCCCTGCGGCGGAACTACCGTGTGCTGGCGGCGGAGAACGCAACGACGGCGCTGGAAGTGCTGGCCAGTCAGAAGATTGATGTGTTGCTGAGCGATGTCCGCATGCCGGGCATGGACGGGATCACGCTGATGCAACGCGCGCTGGCCAATCATCCAGCGCTGACGTGTATCATTCTAACGGCCTACGGTGATGTCGAGCTGGCCGTCGAGGCGATGCAGCAGGGCGCGACCGATTTTATGACCAAGCCGATCAACCTCGACAAGCTAGAGCTGGTGCTGGAACGGGTACTAAAAGCTAAGCATATCGAACTGGAAAATGAACAATTGCGCGTCCAACTGGATAGCAAATATGGTCTGGAAAATATTATCGGGAACTCCGCTCCGATGCAGGAGGTTTTCGATATGATCCGGCAGGTGGCCGGCTCCCGAGCGACGGTGCTGATCCAGGGCGAGAGTGGTACCGGCAAGGAGCTTGTCGCCAAGGCCATCCACCAATTGGGGGCGCGGTCGAAGGGGCCGTTCGTGGCCGTACACTGCGCCGCACTTGCGCAAAACCTGTTGGAGAGCGAGCTCTTTGGGCATGAAAAGGGGGCGTTTACCGGAGCCATGGAACGACGGGTCGGCCGCTTCGAAAAGGCGGATGGTGGATCACTTTTCCTCGACGAGATCAGCGAGATCGACGCATCGGTTCAGGTCAAAATTTTGCGGGCGCTGGAGGAGCGGCAGATCGAGCGCGTCGGGGGGGATATTCCGGTGGATGTCGACTCGCGCCTGATTGCCGCGACCAACCGCGACCTGAAGGCCATGGTTGACGAAGGCGAGTTTCGCGAGGATCTCTTCTACCGGCTCTACGTCGTCGTTATCACCCTTCCACCGCTACGTGAGCGGGAGGACGATATTTTACTTTTGCTCAACCACTACCTTGCCGTCTTCAACGAGGAAAACGGCAAACAGGTCGAAGGCTTTACACCCGCCGCATACAACCTGCTCTCGGCCTACGCCTGGCCGGGAAATATTCGCGAGCTGCGCAACCTCGTCGAGCGCATGGTGGTGCTTGCGCATGGAAAGGGACTCGATGTGAAGGACATTCCGGAACAAGTACGCGACGAGACGGGGAATCGGGGCGAAGTAAAGATCGATGCCGACCTCACAGTCGATGAAATGGAAAAACGGATGGTGGTTCAGGCCTTGGAAAAAACCGGTGGAAACCGCACGAAGGCCGCCGAGAAACTCGGGATCAGCCGCCGGACGCTACACCGTAAGCTAAACCAGTATGAAATAAATTAGTGCGACTGTAAATTAAGGATCGATTTATGGAAAACGAATATAAAACAGCGCTGGTGACTGGCGCATCCAGTGGGATTGGGCGCGCTGTCGCGAAGCAGCTCGCCAGTGCGGGGTATCGGCTGGTTCTGGTGGCTCGCCGAGAGGAACGGCTTCAGGCTTTGGTGAAGGAGTTTGAACCGAAGACACGCTGCCATATCTTGACGTGTGACCTGCGGGAATCCGAAGCCGTTCGTTGTGCGCTCGATGGGCTCCCTCCAGACTTCCGCACGATTGATGTTTTGGTTAATAATGCGGGTTTGGCGGCGGGAACCGAACCGGCTCAAAACGCGGAATGGAACGACTGGGAAGAGATGATTTCCACCAACTGTATGGGGCTGAGCAACATCACCCACGCTCTGCTGCCGGGCATGGTGGAGCGCAACCGCGGGCATGTGATCAACATTGGCTCCGTGGCAGGAACCTACGCCTATCGCGGCGGAAATGCGTATGGCGCAACGAAGGCTTTTGTTGAGCATTTCGCGCGCGGGCTTAAAGCGGATCTGCTGGGCACGGCGGTGCGGGTGAGTACGATTGCACCGGGGATGGTGGGCGACTGCGAATTTTCGCTCGTTCGCTATCGAGGCGATGCGGAAAAGGCCGAGGCGGTCTACACGGATTTGGAACCGCTCGACCCTTCCGCCATTGCGGAGTGCGTGGCGTGGTGCGTTTCCCGCCCGGCGCATGTCAATATCCTACACATGGAAGTGATGGCTACCTGCCAAGCCCCGGGTGGTTTGTCTGTCAGTAAAACCGCTTAAATTCGAGGTGGGTACAAAAATAGGAAAAGGAGTGAATGATGTTGATGCGCGAGGAAGCAGTTTTGGTGTTTATCGATGTGCAAGGGAAGCTGCATGAAATCATGCATGAACGGAAAACACTCGATGGTAATTTGGTGCGGATGGTCGAGTGCGCCAAGTTGCTGGAGGTTCCGATTCTTGGGACGGAGCAGATTCCTGAAAAACTCGGGTCGACCAGTGAGCCATTCAAGACGTTGCTTGCCGATGTTCCGGTGATTGCCAAGAGCACGTTTAGCTGTTGCGGCGAGCCGAGGTTTATGGAGGCTTTTCAAGCTTTTGGAAAACGGCAGGCGATTCTCGTTGGGATCGAGACGCATGTCTGCGTCTATCAAACGGCCATGGATCTACTTAAAGATGACGTTGAGGTCTTCGTGGTGGCCGATGCCGTGGCGTCGCGCGTTTCCGAAAATAAGCAACTTGCCCTGCAAGCGATGCGCGATGCCGGGGCGAAGGTACTGCCAACTGAAACCCTTCTTTTTGCGTTATTGCGCGATGCCGCTGATCCTCAATTCAAGGCGTTGCTTAAACTCATTAAATAGATTCTAGACGATGTATTTTTCGAGGTCTTCCTCGTCGGCAAGGAATTCGGGGATGAGTTTTTTAAGGGCGGAGGCTCCGTGCTCGTGTACGGAGGCGGGGTTACCGGTGATGAGCGGGTGCCAACTGGGTAGGGGCTTGCCCTCATGTATTAAACGATAGGCGCAGGTTTCGGGCATCCATTGAAAGTGCGCGGGTTGGTCGGCGGAGAGTACGGCGCAGTCGGGGACGGTTTCGTGGCGGTTGGGATAGTCGGTGCAGCGGCACGTATTCACATCCAGCATTCGGCAGGCGACGCAGGTGTAGTGGACTTCGCCGGTCGCCTCGTCTTCGAGCTTGTGCACACAGCACTTGGCGCAGCCGTCGCACAGGGATTCCCATTCGGCTTCGGTGAGCTCATGGAGGTTCTTGGTTTTCCAGAAATTCATATCAGTCGGCATATTGATAAGTACGATGAGGTTGATGCGATAAAGAAGCGATCGGTATCCTAGAAACTGCGGCACTATACAGTTTGAGTGGTAAAGCGGTAAGTAAAACATACCCTTGGGTTCTTCGCAAAATTTCACGCGATTAAAACTGGAGGTGGGTCGGGTTTTTAACCAAGGTACGCTCTTTCGTATTTAAAGAAGAAAGACGGAGTGCACCATGCCACATAAACAAGTTAAGCAGACGATCAGCGAACTGAAGACCGAGTTGGAGCAAACTCCGAAGGAAACCGGATTTCTTGAAGAGAAGCTGGAGCAGGCGCGCGAAGGCATTGAACGCTACACGCCCGAAGCCCTGCAGGATCTCGCCGAAACCCTCCAGCGTGAGGCCGACGAGTTTGAGGTGGAACACCCCCGCATCACCGCGCTTATCAATCAGGTGACAACCGCGCTAAGCAATCTTGGAATTTAACACCGGAGAAACCACGATGACGAAGATTTGTTGTATTGGCGCGGGCTATGTCGGCGGACCCACCATGGCGATGATCGCCAAAAAATGCCCGGACGTCCAAGTGACCGTGGTCGATATTAACGCCGCGCGCATCGCTGCGTGGCAGACTGACGACCTGCCGATCTACGAGCCCGGCCTCGACGAGGTCGTTAAGGCGGCGCTGGGTCGCAACCTCTTTTTCTCCACCGATGTTGATCAGGGAATCCGCGATGCCGACATTGTATTCGTCAGCGTCAATACCCCCACCAAGACCTTTGGCGAAGGCGCGGGCTATGCGTCTGACCTGCAATATTGGGAACTCTGCGCACGGCGTATCAAGGAGGTCTCCACCTCCGACAAGATTATCGTTGAAAAAAGCACACTTCCGGTTCGTACCGCAGAAGCGATGGAGCGTGTTCTTCATAGCGGACAGACCCAGGTTCATTTCGAGGTTCTTTCCAATCCTGAATTTCTGGCCGAAGGCACCGCCGTTGCCGACCTCGAAAATCCCGACCGCGTATTGATCGGTGGGCACGAAACCCCCTCCGGCCAAAAGGCGCTGCAGACGCTCGTCGATATTTATGCCACGTGGATCCCGTGCGAGCGCATCCTGACTGCTAACGTTTGGTCTGCCGAGCTCTCCAAGCTCACCGCCAACGCTTTCCTCGCGCAACGCGTTAGTTCTATCAACGCTATTTCTGCCCTGTGCGAGGCCACCGAGGCCGATATCGGCGAAGTGGCGCATTCGATCGGAACCGACAGCCGCATCGGGCCGAAGTTCCTCAAGGCCAGCATTGGTTTTGGGGGATCTTGTTTTAAGAAGGATATTCTCAACCTCGTCTATCTCTGCGAAAGCTATGGCCTCCAGGTACCGGCCGACTATTGGCGCCAGGTGGTGCTGATGAACGAGTATCAGGAGACGCGTTTCGTCAAGAACATGCTGCACAGCATGTTCAACACCATTGCCGGCATGCGCATCGCCATCTTTGGCTTCGCCTTCAAGGCCGACACCGGCGATACCCGGGAGTCCCCGGCGATCTACATCACCCGTAAGCTGCTCGAGGAACAGGCAAAGGTGGTGATCACC
>JAUXGY010000442.1 GCA_030621805.1 Kiritimatiellales bacterium
CGGCTCCGTAGTTTTTTCTTTGTCCCCTGCTTGGTTTTGGCATCGAGCATCTTGGCCTTGGCACGGCGGGAGCGGCGGCGCTTCTGACGGCGTATCTTTTCGGCGGCCTGTTGCTTGGCACTTTTTTCACCGAGGACCTGCTCCTCAATCCGTTCACAGAGATCGCGGCGCGCCCAGTAGCGGTTGTCGGCCTGCGACCGAGTCTGCTGGCACCGGATCTCGTTTCCGCTTGGGCGATGGTTCAACTGCACGCACGACGAGGTCTTGTTAATCTTCTGCCCGCCGCTGCCGGAGCCGCGGATAAAATGCTCATCCAGCTCCTGCTCCAGAATCCCGAGCTTTTCCATCCGCGCTCGCAGTTTTTCCCATTTCTCGCCCGTAACCATGCCCGCACCTTAATGCGTGCTGTTTCGTTTCGCAATTGATTTCAGTTTCATCGTGGCTATCATGGATCGATGGAAGAACTTCTGCCAAACGCCGACGAACAAAGCCTATGGATCTATAGATCCTTCGGCACGTTTTTGCTGTTCGGCGGCATCTATGTGGCTCTGATGCTGGGCTTGCTCCATCATCGTAACCCGCCCAACCGCCGCGCCCTGACCGCCACAATTTCCAGCCGCGCCTGGAGCACACCCGAGTTGGGCCTTGCACTGGCCCTACTCTTCCTTCTCCATATTCTAGCGACGCTTGTTGTTCTCGCTTTTTTCGACTCGTCCACAACAAGGATCGCGCTGTCTGGCATCCTGAGCTATGCCGCCTCCTTCGCAATCATCACGCGCATCAACCACAAACGCGGCGGCTCCTGGGCGGCCGGTTTTGGTTTGGGCGGCCGGCACATGAAAACGCTCCTGCTCTCCCCCGTGTTCTATCTCGGAACCATCCCCTTCCTAATGCTCGCCACGGCCGTCTGGCATCTCCTGTTGGAACAGGTTTTCGGCATGGAGATCGAGTTGCAGGAAGCCATGCAGTTCATTGCGCAGGGGAGTTTATGGATCAGGGTCCTCTTCATTCTAATGGCCGTTGTTGCCGCCCCGCTTTTCGAGGAGCTGGTATTTCGCGGTCTGCTCTTCCCCTACCTCGTCAAGCATACTGGACTCGCAGGCGGAATCCTATTGGTCTCGATGCTCTTTGCGCTGATGCACCTGCACACCGCCTCGCTCGTCCCGATCTTCCTGCTCTCCGCCGCGCTTTGCATCGCCTACTGGCGTACGGGGTCGCTATGGGTCAGTATCGGCATGCACGCCATCTTCAACGCCACCAGCATCCTCGCACTCATTTTGATGGGCTGATTCAGGTTTCCACGAATCCGCCTTTCATTCCCCTTCGGTTGCTCATACTATCTTGGCCATGGAACCGCTCACTTTATACATCACCCTATTGCTCGCGGGCTTTATGCTCATCGGAATGGAAATCTTCGTGCCGGGCGGGATCCTCGGTAGCATCGGCACCGTGGCCTGGCTGGTCGCCGCCGGTGTTGGCATGGTCAAATTTGAAACCCCTTGGAACGTGCTCAGTGCCTTTGTGCTGTTGCTCATGGGGGTGTTGACCTTCGTGGTCTGGATCAAGTATTTCCCGAAAAGCCGCATGGGTAAATCCCTGACGCTCGATGACAGTACCAAGAACTATAAAGCCCACCGCACTGTCGATGAATATTCGGTCGGCACCCCCGGCGAAGCCATCTCCACCCTGCGTCCTTCCGGAATCGCCCGCTTCGACGGCCAGCGCGTCGATGTCGTGGCCGACGGCGAATGGATTGAAGCCGGTCAACCTGTAAAAATCTCATCCACCACCAGCGGCCATATCTCCGTCGTGAAAGTTTAGCTATGCGATATAAATACCTCCTTATTCTTTCCGCCGGACTGTTCGCCGCCCAAACGCAGGCCCTCCAGTTTGCCTCCACCAACACCTATACCGTTGCGTCCGGCGAAACCGTCGACGATGAACTCTGGGTCCAAACCCTTGATGCCGAGGTAAACGGGACGGTAAAGGACGATCTTTTCCTGCTGGCGGGCACCCACATGGCTCTGGG
>JAUXGY010000155.1 GCA_030621805.1 Kiritimatiellales bacterium
GCCAGACTTCGGCCTACATGCAGATCGAGCAGTATGGCAAGGCGCTGATCCCTTTGGAAACCCTACAGAAAAATAATTACCGGGAGAAGGAATACTACCGGCAGATCGCCATCTGCAACGCCCAGCTTAAACAAAGCAAGGAATCCTTGCTTGCCCTTGGCCGGGCAACGCAACTATTCGAAAGTCGGATTATCGTAGGCTGGGTTCAGGATCCAAGGTTTGACCCCATTCGGACGGATCGCGCATTTCAGGCCTTCCTCGATCGTGTTGCCGGTACGTCAACTCGGTTATGGCTTGAAAAGCAGGCGGCCGAGCAAGCCAAGAAACCGGACAAGGTTCAGGAACTGGAGATCCCGACCGTCGATAAGCTGGACAATGAACTCCTTAAGCCTAGGAAATAGGGCGTTTCTTTCGCAGGCATGAAGATCCTATTTATATCGTATACAGCGGTGTCGCTGAGCGGGGGGCAGGTGCGTCCGGTCGCCATGTTGCGTGCGTTGGCGGATGCCGGTCACCAAGTTGATTTACTCGCACCCTTATCCGATCTGCCCGCTCACCCTAATATCGAGATTCTGGTGGAGCAGACTGAGCGCAAGCTTCGGCGGGGCCGCCTCCGCTGGGCAGGGATCCGCGCCGCAGGCCAGAGTTACTACGATGCCATCCATGCCGTGGACGATGCAGTTTTCTTTGCTCACCGTCTGTGCCGCTGGAAAAAAATCCCGCTCGTCTACGACGCCGTTCGGCGCTTTACGGGACCGACTGGAGAGGGGGTACCTAGACGTTACCAGTTGTTACCCTCCTATTTTCAGCGGCTGGAATCGATGGTGCTGGAAAGGGCCGTATGCGTCTTTTCCCCCTGTTCCGCGCTCACCACCGATCTGCTTAATCTTAACCGCCAAGCCAAAGTGATTCTGTTGGGAGACATCCCTCTGCAACCCTTATATGGTCCGCGAGAGGTGGATAAGCCCGCCCTCTTAAAGCGGTTTGGAAAGCGGCCCTCATCGGTGGTCGTGTGTTGCGCTTTGTCGGGGTGTACTTCGGGATTCCGCAATATACTCATGGCGGCGCGTAAAGTGATGGACGAGGCCCCGGGGGCCGCCTTTTTCATTAAATGCAGTCAGCCTGCTTCCGCGAAAAAGATGGCGGAAAATTTGGATATCGAAGACCACTGCGTCTTTATTTCCGACGCCGATCCCGAAACCTTCCTTTCCGCCCTCGACATTGCGGACGTTGTTCTTCTTGTTCCGCCGGGGAAGAGCCGTTATATCTGCCCGCAAATCTACACCTTGCTGAATGTCCCCGCGCCATTGGTCGCCATCCACGACCGTGCTCACGAAGCCCTCCTCACCGAAAAAACCGCCGTGTGCGTATTGTCCGGTTCTGAGGCGATGTCCGAAGGCATCCTCCGCACCATCAAAGAGCCCCTCTTCTCGCTCAGTGTTGGAATCGAAGGCCAGCAGTTGGTTGCAGAGCGGCACACCTACTCGAGTTTTAAGCATCAGATTCGCATGGCCTATCACAAATTGTCTAAGCAGGAATAGAGATTCCCATCACTGCGCCCGAAACAGGATTCGTTCAGCTCCGGCCCCTCGTTGGTATCGCGATTTGCGTGGCCCTTGGAATGGTGCTGGGGGCGGCCCGCCTGTTTCCCGCAACGGTTCTGCTGGTTTCCTCCGCCATCGGGTGGATCCTTGCCCTCGCCCTGTTCCGAACCAAAGCGTCTCGCCTCGCCGTGTTCGCCTGCATCGTCCTGCTTTCCGCCACGCGTTTCGCCGTGACTCCCGCCACAAGCTCCGCTCGGGAGATGAATCAGATTCTTCCGCAGCTTCCGCTTTGCAAGGTCCAGATCGTGGGGCGCATTACTGCGCCACCGGACTACCACGCCTATCGTTCCGGATCGCAGGGCACGTGGATCTTTCCCTTTGAATGTGAAGGAATCAAACAAGGGCATGTCTGGACCCGTCGCCACGGGAAGATCCAGATACGGATGACGGATGCACCGTCGGATCTCTCCATTAAGCGCGGCCAGCGGCTTCACTTTTCCGGCGACCTGCGCAAGCGCGACTATCCTGGCCATGAATCGATTATGCTCGATGTCCCGGCGGCCGGGGACTGGAGACGCCTCGAAGACGCGCCGCGCTTTTCCCCGCTTGCCTTGGGTCAGCGGCTACGCGAGAAGGGCGCGCAAACGTTGGCGAACGGGATCGAATCCCATTCCGACCAACTTGCCGTATATAAGGCGCTACTGCTCGGCTATCGGAAGGCCGTCCCACATGAAATATACAGCCGGTTTACCCAAACCGGCACGGTTCATATTTTCGCAATTTCAGGCCTGCACGTCGGGATGGTGGGACTGTTCATCACCATCCTTCTCAAGAGCCTGGGTGTTCCGCGCGACAAGTGGGGCCTTTGGTTGCTTCCGCTGCTACTCTTATATGTCTGCTCCACGGGCATGAAATCCAGTGCGCTGCGGGCATGGACCATGGCCGCGGTCTACTTTCTCGCACCGCTCTTCCGGCGCAAGCCCGACGTCCCCACCGCCGTGGCTTTTGCCGCCATCCTGCTTCTATGGCTGAAACCCGAGGACATCCTTTCGGCAGGTTTCATCTTTTCCTTCACGGTCGTCTCTTTTCTGGTCATGGCCTTTTCCATCGTTCCCCGCCACTGGATGGTTGGTGCAAAAGGATGGCTGGGTCGGGTGCGCATCTACACGGTTTCCCTCGGCATCACTTCGGCCGCCGCCTTTATGGCCTCGGTTCCGCTGGCGGCCCTGTTGTTCGGCAACTTTTCCCCGGTGTCGTTGTTCGGGAACCTGTTGGTCGTCCCGCTGACGTTCTGCATTGTTCTGTCGGGATGGCTCTCCATGTTAATTCCTCCCGCATCGGAAATCTTCAACCATGCCGCCGTGGTATTCATCAACGGACTGTTGGGATCGGTTGAATTGCTCGCCGGGTTGCCCGGATCGCATCGTTCAGTACCGCCGCCTACCCTATTAGCCGTGGCCTTTTGGTACATCGGGTGGATCGCCCTATTCACGCATGCCCGCACGCCGCCGCAACGCCGCCGCGCCCTCGGCTGGGTGGCTCTTTCCATCGTCTGGACGATAGCGCTGCAGGTTTTTGTCTAACCAATGTTTAAATAAAAACGGAGTACAGATAGAATGATGCAATACCATGCCAAGGCCCGTTTGCTGGCCGCCCTCTGTTTGATGTTGAGTGCCGGGCTAGCCGGGGCGGGTAACACCGGCCATCGGATGGGTGGGGACGTGTTTGCGCCCGAGAACACCTTGCTCTGCTACAAGCAGGCCCTCGAAACCCTTCAGGGACGTACCGATTTTCACTATGTGGAATTGGATATCCAAGAGACGAAGGATGGCCAGATTGTGGTTTTCCATGATACCGATGGCATCAAGCGAATGGTGCCAAGAAACAACCACAATCTGGCGGTGCTGGAAGAGGTGTTGTGTCGCATCGAGTTTGACAAGATTCGGATAAGCGATCTAACGCTGTCGCAAATCACGGAACTCACGCTGGAAAGCAAAGCTCGCATTCCTTCCTTGGAGGAGGTCCTCGAGGCATCCGTGCGCTGGAAGCTACGCAAGCCTATGCTCATCGAGATCAAATCCCTGCGCTCGGATCAATGCCGGTACAATCTCATTGCGCTGGTCGCGCGGTTTAGCGGATCGCTCGAGGTCGATTTTCTGGCCTTTGAAAAAAACTTTGATCGTTCGTTCCCGGATCCACTGAGATGGAAGGCCGCATTCAAGAAAAATGGGTTCAAGGTCTATGTGGCAAAGAAGCCCAAGACGTCCGAGTTTAATCTTGCGGGGGATGTGGCGGAAAACGCCATGGATTGGCATTTCGAAACCGTGTTGGAAGAGCAACCCTTTTCGATCGGCGACGAGGGTTCGCGAATCCTCCGCTTCCCAATCAAGCTGCCCCGGACGGTGCCCCCGGGTTGCGCCCTGCGAATCGGAATCCACCACGGCAACGACAACTCCGGCGACAAAGGGCTGAGGTTTCGGCTGGTGGATGCGGAGGGCAGCGAACTGGTGGCTGGTTTTGTGAAATCAAAGAGGTGGAAATGGTTTGAAACACCCCTCGGGACAGAGCAAAAGCGCGTTCTTTTTTTGGAGGATAGCGATACCAAGTTTGCGGGAAAATACCCAGGGAACGGTGGTGCCGTAAAGGCAACGGTTGTTTTCAGGACACGATAATCGGGTTGCAAAACGCCTAGCTGCGCTGTGGGGCTAGTCGTGAAAGGTGACTTTGGCGATGTGGGGGAGCTCGCGGTAGAGGTTGTCGTAGTCGAGGCCGTAGCCGACCACAAAGTGGTCGGCGATCGGGAAGCCGGCATGGTCCGCCTCTAGCTCGATGGCGCGGTGCGCCTTTTTGTCGAGTAGCACGCAGGTACGCACGGAATGCGCGCCGCGGGCGGCGAGCAATTCTTTGGTGAAGGCCAGCGTACGGCCCGTGTCGAGAATATCGTCTACCACCAGCACATCGGACCCGGCGATCTCCTCGCGGATATCGTGAATGATTTTAACCTGACCGGATGAAGCGGTTCCCGAGCCATAGCTCGAAAGGGTCAGGAAATCAATGCGTGGGTGCACATTGTGACGGTGGAAGCTGCGCATCAGGTCGGCCAAAAACATAAAGCTGCCTTTAAGAATTCCGACCACCACGAGGTTGTCTGAACCCCGAGTGGCAATGTCATCGACCAGTTTATCGACGCGGTCCGCAATGGTTTGCTTATCAATCAGGATTTCTTTTACATCATGTGCCTGCATGGGGTAGCCTCCGGCTGCATAATTTGTAATGCGTAATGCATTTTATAACAAACAGGAAATTCAATATGACCCGCGCACATTCCATATTCTGTCCCATTCGTATCGGCCTATTGCTCCTGCTTCCTTCGTTGGCCTTGGGCAAGGCGGAGTTTTATCGTCTCTCTTGGCGCGGCGACCCTTCCACCACGATGGTCATTGGCTGGAATCAAGTCTCGGGCTCCGATCCAGAGGTGTGCTTCGACACCGTCGACCACGGAAAGAAGGCGATCGCCTACCGAGGCCGCCGTGCCCCCGATCGGGTGGTGGAATACCGTGGCTTGACCACCCATTTTGTGCGGCTCGAAAACCTCAAGCCGGATACGGCCTACTATTTCGTGGTCAGTGATAGCGAGGGCGTGGGCCGTCGCCTTTGGTTCCGCACGGCACCGGCCACTCCGAAACCGTTTACCTTCATCACCGGCGGCGACTCGCTGACCGTTTCCAAAGAGGATCCCGCGCTTCCGGTCCGGCGCGC
>JAUXGY010000408.1 GCA_030621805.1 Kiritimatiellales bacterium
TGGCCGTCGGTGATGGGATGCCATGAGTTGTTATAGGTAAAGTCGAGCACCTTTTCGCCAACGGGATCGAGCAGGACGAGGGTTTCGCCGCTGTTGTCGAGATACCCGTCGTATTGCCCAACCACGGTGGTGGAGCTTCCATAGCGCAGGGGAAAGGCGTTGGTGTTGGCGGCAACAATCGCGTAGTCGCCCGCTGCCAGCGAGAATCCGGCGGGGAAAGTAAAGAGTACGCCTTCGGTAAACTGTGCGCCGCCCAGGTCAATGGGCGAGGCGCCGGTGTTAACGATCTCGATAAATTCAAAATCGGTGTCCAGCAGGTAGGGTTGGGTTGCCAGTTCAGAAGCTGTCGGGGCGGTGGGCGCATACATCAATTCGGAGATGCGCAGATGGTTTTGCGAAACCGTCGGCGTTCCCACATAGGTAATCTGATCCACCAATTGCCCTGCTGGATTGAGCAGGTGGAGGGTTTCGCCACGGGCGGAGAGCTGACCCTTGTAGCCACCCTGCACAAAGCAGAACTGGCTGGCGGATGGGCCACTGGTCTTGGCCCGGAAGGCGGAGGATTGCCTTGCAACATAGAGGCGGCCAATGTTTTCAGTGGTGCCGCCGCCGGAAGGAATAACGGTTCCGGGGGCAAAGACGTGTTCCACCGCACCGGTAATGCTCCAACCTGAAATATCCACGGCATAGCTATTGGCGTTGAGCAACGTAAAATATTCCTCCATGGCGTTTCCTGAGGCCGGCATGAAGTCCACGGATTCAAACTGGATAACCGCATTGGCGGGCTGCATGGCCGGGGCGCTTTCGCCGAAGATCTCTAAGGCGGAAGGGTTTTTATTGAAGAGGAATTCGCGGCGAGGGTTTAGATACAACGATTTGGTGCGCGCCCATTCTTCGCGAACGGTGTAGTCCGTGTGCCAATAGCCCCATTTGGTTCGATCAAGATCGGCATCTGAAGGCGTTACGTTGATGGGATCGATGAGGTCGATCCAATAGTCGAACCGTGCTTCGAGCAGCTTGTCTTGCTCGGGGGTGTTCGATGGTTGAAGAAACTCATCCATTACGGTGCGCAGGCGGCGGAAATACATTTCGAGCAGTTCGGGAGATTCGTGAAAGGCACGGTAGAGGCGGTTGTAGACTTTGCCTTGCATCGGTGTGTTGAAGTCCAGCGGGTTGTCGGCGTAGAGAATGTCGGAAAGGTAACCCGTGGATCCTGTCCAGTTGCGTCCCCAGGTGAGGTCGAGATCCCAGAGCCAAATAGACCATTCGCCGGTATGGTTGGTGTCGCGATAGATATAATAGTTCTTGTGACCATGATCCTGATGGCTAAAGATATTTGCGGCGACCAGATAGTTGATGCAGTCGGGTATGTTCATGTTGTCGTAGATATACCGCCGCCGTGTGCTGGTCGGATTGGTGTAGGCGAGCGTGTTGAACAGGGCGTTTTTCGAGGCATCGTCGAGTGCGGCTTCGGCATAGGTTACTTCGTAGTAGGGGGCTTGGGGACGGCGGGTCTTTTTTTCTCCGCTGGTTTCCCCTCCCATTTTCAGGAGAGCCCCTTCCGGATCGCGACCCAGTCGTTCCAGCCAGCGGTTGTCGTCATTTTCCATAAACTCGGTGATGCGGCCGAATGCGCCGTTACGCTGGATGCGGACGGGGAAGGTAAAGTGGTAGGGCGCTCCGAGCCGGGCGGAAGTTTCGTGGCTCATGGTATTGTGGACCTTGGTTTTGTCGGCCCAGTTTTGCATCCATCGCAGATCCTTGATCTTGTCTTCCCCTTCCCGATAGGTGAAGCGGTTGTCCTTGTTAAAGTCGAGTTTGAGGCTTCTTTTGGTAAATCCGGAGGTGGAGCCGCCGCGCCTGCCGATAAATACGTTGTCGTAGAAGCGGTTGAGGTAGTAGATGGAGCAACGGGTTCCGCCATCGGTATTGGCGGCATCATAGTCTTCTACGAACCATTCGACGACGGGCAGGAGCGAGTCGGCATAGGAGGTATCGAGGGTCGATGTCCCATAGTATTGTTCGTAATCGGCCGCATTGAGATAGATCGGGTCGGTGGTGGTGTGGCTCTGGTCGTCGATGGCTTCTACGCGCCAGCGGATCATTTGTCCGGCGCCGATATTTGATGGCACGGGAATGCTGGCGGTATAGAGGTCGTTGCCAATGGGAGTCATGGACACCGTCGTTTCGGATCCGAACATGGTGCGGTAATAAAGATCGACCGATGCGATGGGATGGAGGGTTTGAACCACTTTCGAGGTGATGACCATGGAACTGGCTATGTCGCCCGCCGGGCGCGGCACCCAGTC
>JAUXGY010000105.1 GCA_030621805.1 Kiritimatiellales bacterium
GGCGATGCATCCCCGACTCCGACTACCGCTCCTTCTGCGGATGGAATTTCGAGTGTGAGGTGGAATGCGACATGTAATGGTGAGTCGGACCATGTGGACGGTATTATAACGGTAAATAGCAAAAAAAAGCAGGATTTTCAGACACCAAATACTCCAGTTGCTAATTGTTATTTTGTGGGTTATATTAATGGTGCTGATGGGCAAATAGCAGTGTATCAACGGTATACAGGAACTATGTACGTTCGCACCTGCACCGGTGCAGCATTTTATGATCCTGCGCCAACATCTATAGGTGCAGCACATCCTAAGGCAGATTGTCCGTATTTAGATTAGAATTATTGTGAACCACACTAAAATAAATGAGGTTGGTATGTATAAAGTATTAATTATTGTAATAATAACATTTTTGCATGGTACAATATCAGATGCAGAGAGCCGTTTGGGTACAACAACTGGAGACACAAGTAGTGGTGATCAATTGATAAAGGTTATTATTCGGGACCAATCATTTGAGACTGAAAAGGAATTAAAAGAATCTTTCGAGAAATACTACGATGAAACAATTAAAGGGGGAATGGATTCAGAGGACGTTAGGATTTTGGCATTGCTTCTGGATCATATTGAAGGTTGGGAAGGGGCTTCCCAATGCAATTTCTATTGTGGCGCAATAGAAAAGTTGGTTGAAAACACCTCGGACGACTCCTTGGAGAGTGGTGATATTGATGCGATAAAAAGAAAAATTGTCGGAATGAAAGATAGATTTAGAGAAGATCTTGATGGCCTATTAGCGATAACAGTAACTGAAAAGTTAGATAGTTTTGAAACGAGCTCTTTGGAGTATGCCGAGGCATTACTTGATGGGTGGTATGGTGCTATATGCTATGGAGCCCTAGAGTCGCGTCGGAGGGTTGAGCAAATCCTTAATATCGAGTATTACGGTGATCAGCTTCGGGCAAATGTGCTTCGAGCAACTTTTCAGTTACAAGATTTTGATACTGATGTGTACAATTTAATCCATGTGTTTTTAGAAATAAATTACGACGAACTTAGGGAGCGTGATGAGCTTTTAACTAGAGCATCCGAGGCAATCGATATGTTTATTAAAGTTAATGAAAAAAAGTATGGAAAGGAAAAATTCTCATCAACTAAGCGCTATAAATATTTAATTATAGTACAATCTAAATTGTCGAAAGAGAGAAAAGGGGACAGCCTGAAGTAACTTGAGGACGCAGATTCCACTTAAGCCGGGGGGCTAAAAATAGGGGTTAAGCGGGCAATCAATCCTGACGGGGTAGCCTACTTCACTCCGATTTCCTTGATGCTAGCCCATTTGCTTTGGGGTGTACCGGTCACGGTTATGCGGACAAACTTGAGCTTATCGGATTTGACGGTCTCGATTGTTTTTGATGTGGATTGTTTGTTCTTGGATTGGTCAACCAGTTGAACCCATTTTTTACCGTTGACCGATCCGCTGATGGTGTATTGGTAGACCCCGTTTTCTTCCCACTCGATCATTACCTTTTTAACGTGGGTCGCGCTATCCAACTTAATCTGGATCCATTGCGGAAGGCTTCCTCCTTCGGCGCACCAGCGGGTGTTCTTGTCGCCATCGGCAGCGTGGGCGGCTTCGTTGCCGTCTTCGCTTGACGAGGCGGTTACATGGTCGCCTTTGATCTCCGGCATGGGAACGGTGATGGGATAGGGCTGGGGCCGTTGCATCATTTTCCGATCTGCATCCTTGATGCTTTCGATGGGCATCATTCGGAAGCTGTAGCTCATTTCCTTGTTCCCCATAATGTAGGATCGAAGGGGGGTTGCTCCCCAGCTGTCATTCCCGCCTACGCCATTCTGGGCGCCGTCGATATTTAGATGGATTGAATCGGAGCGTTCCATCTGGAAGGCATATTTCGCCTCCTGAATCACATCCTGCGCATAGTGTTTGGCACCAAAGTTAATTTGCGGGTTTCCGATGAACAGAAGTCCTTTGCCATCGGAGTCGGTCATGGCGACCCAGCGGGTGTTTTCGTGATTTCCATTTTCCTGCGGTTCGGAATAATCAACCCACATATCATCGACCGTGGTTTGGAAGATACCAATGCGTTCAAACTTGCGGTCTTGATAGGTCGGGTTTGGTCCGCGGCCATAATAGGTCACGTTCTCGTAATCTTTGCTCAAGAGTAGCTCCAGACCGAATCGCTGTGGGCCTTTTCCTGAACCGGGTTTGTAGGCCATGGCGACTTCGACTTCGTTGTTTCCGTAAATGGTGTAGGCGAGTTGGGCCGCTCCTCCTGTTCCGGAGAGTTTGGCATTGAAGACGACGCGAACCGCATCGGGGCCGATTTTTTGGATCGTGCTTTCAATGGAGGTTAGTTGGGTATCTTGCCATTTTGGATCGCTAAACTTGCGAAAGGATGGGCGGTCGTTATCCGTCAGCGCCCGCCAGAAGTCCGGTGCGAAGCCGCGTTGGATCATCTCTTTTCCTTTGTAGTTTATGGAGGTCAGCATGGCGGTGGCCTTGTTGAACTTCAGGGTAAGTTCCTTTGTGCCGGCGGTGATTTCCTTGCCGTCTGAAATTCTTACTTTGGGCATTCCTCCTGCAATCCTCCCCGGCGTTTCGGCGGAAACCACAAACTGTCCCCACGAAACCTCATGGCCCGGCTTTACGAGCGAAGAATAACCTTCCTTTGCAGTGAAGGAGAGGGACAGCAGATATTCGGTGCCGATCGTTTTCTCAAGTTTCGGTAGGGGAATGGAGAATTCTTCTTCCTGACGAGCAGCCACATCGAGCGCGGGAATTTGGCCGGATGCCACAACGTGGCCGTTGGCCAGCAGTTCCCAAGAACCGTCGGCCAGATCTTTAATGTTGCTGAAGGCGAACCAGTTCTTGACCTTAAATTTTCCGGCGGCGGCGTCGACGGCCGTCACGTGGATATTGCGGTAGGCATATTTCATGACATACAGCCCCGGCTTAATTTCGCGGTCCGCACTTACCAGTCCGTTCATGCAGAAGTTATCGTCGTGGTGCCAGCCCTTGGCGTCTTCCCACCAGCCGCCATAGGCGTAGAAGGTTTCCTTGACCGGACCGGTGCCGACGTTTTTCTTGAACTCGGCGGGTACGGGCATCCGGAGGCCTTGGTCGGCCCAGTCCCAGACATAGCCGCCCATGTGGTGGTCGTTGGAATAGATGTAATCCCAGTATTCTTTCACGTTGCCGTTGCTGTTGCCCATGGCGTGGGTGTATTCGCAGAGGACGCTGGGCTTGGCTGTGCCGGCGTTCCAGCCGGGGCCGGTATACATGCGCGACACCATGTCGGCAGAGTCGTGGTCGTAGTCGTATTCACAGTGGACGGGACGGTCGGGATGTTCTTCGCGCAGCCATTCATACATCGCCTTGGGACCCGCGCCATCGCCCGCCTCGTTACCGAGCGACCAGATGACGATGCTGGTATAGTTCTTGTCGCGCTCCACCATGCGTTGGATACGGTTCATCTGGGTCGGTATCCACTCGGCCATGCCGGAGATTGCGCGTTTATCGTGGCTTTCAAGGTTGCACTCATCCATCACATAGATCCCGTAGATATCGCAGAGGCGGTAGAAATAGGGGTCGTTGGGATAGTGGCAGGTGCGGACGGCATTGATGTTGAACTGCTTGAATAGTTTGATGTCGCGCAACATGGCTTCGCGGCTGACCGTGTGGGCCGTGTCGGGTTCGTGTTCGTGGCGGTTGACGCCTTTCATTTTGACGGCGACTCCGTTGATCAGAAAAACAGCGGCCTTAATCTCTATTTCACGGAAGCCCACAGACCAAGGAACGACCTCCACGGTTTCCCCCCCTTTGCTCAGCGTTAGCAGCAGTTGGTAGAGGTAGGGATCTTCCGCATTCCATTTGCGGGGATTGGTCACGTTGATCGAAAGCCCCTTTTGGGTGACGGCTTTGTTGAAGACTTCCTTTCCGTCGGCATCGAGTAGTTGTGCGTTGACCTTGGCGCCCGCAGTCGACCCCGCTAGTTCAACGCTGAGATCAAGTTTGGCATGGGTGTAGGTTGCATCCAGATCCACATCCACTTCGAAGTCGCGAATGGAGACGTTATCGCGCGACCAGAGATAGACATCGCGGAAAATACCCGCCAGCCGCCAGAAATCCTGGTCTTCGAAATAGGAGCCATTGCACCATCGGTAGACCTCGACCGCCAGCTGGTTTTCGCCGGCCTTTAGATATTTCGTGATGTTAAATTCGGCGGGGGTACGGCTGCCTTCGCTGTAGCCAACTTTCTTGCCATTGACCCAGAGGTAAAACGCGGAGTTTACACCATCAAATTTAATGTGTGTGGTGCGTCCCTTCCAGTCTGTCGGTACGGTGAACGTGGTGCGATAGCTGCCGACGGGGTTGTAGTCGTGCGGAGCATTGGGCTGATTGTTGGGATGGGGGTATTTGACGTTGGTGTAGATTGGCGTGCCATATCCATGCACCTGCCAGTTTGACGGAACAGGGATCGTTTTCCATTTCGAATCGTCAAAATTGGGTTTGAAGAAATTGGTCGGGCGATTCGCTGGGTTCTCCGACCAGTTAAATTTCCAGTCGCCGTTCAAGAGCTTGAACCAGGGTGATTGGGTGCGGTCCTGTGTCAACGCAGCCGCCTTGGTTGCAAAGGTCATCATTTCCGCATGCGGCTTTTCCGTGTTGAGCTGAATCACTTTCAGGTTGTCCCACTCGGGTTGGGCATGTCCGGCGAGCGAAGTTGCGCAGAGCGTAGCGGTGAGAAGCGGGGTTCCAAAATGAGTTATGGCGAGTCTCATGGGTGTAGTTTCCTTATGTTTTCGGGTGGAATGAAAAATTGCTTCACGTAAGGAGGAAAATTTAACGGGGTGTACGGGGTAAGCAATCTTTAAATGTGTAGAATGGAAAAGATGGCAGACGTTGATGTGGATATGCGGGGCTCCATTTTAATTTTGCAGGATTAATGGAGGCATGTATTCCTTGGCTCGGCTCCTTCGCTTTTGGCTTGTGTCGCTAAAGTGTTTAACTAAGGTGGCGCTTCAATTTTTGGGTAGGAAAAAGATATGAACGAAATTAGAATCGGCATTATTGGGTTCGGCACGGTAGGAGCCGGCGTAGTGGAAGGAATCCAGAAGAATGGGGCGTGGATGGCCGGGCGTACGGGAATTACACCGGTCGTCGCGAAGATTGCTGACCTCGACATTACGACCGACCGCGGAATTACCCTTCCGGAAGGAATATTAACCCCCGACGCACAATCTCTCATCTCCGATGAAAACATTGACCTGATTGTTGAACTCATTGGCGGCACCACGATTGCGCGGACCTTTACGCTGGAAGCACTAAAGCGGGGCAAACCGGTGGTTACAGCCAATAAAGCGTTGCTCGCAGACCACGGCGAAGAACTTTATAAAACCGCTCGCGAACACGGCACCGGCATCTACTACGAAGCAGCGGTGGGTGGCGGTATTCCAGTGTTGCGTGCGCAACGCGAAGGGCTGGTGGGCAACCGGATCGAAAACATCTACGGTATTCTCAACGGAACCTGCAACTATATCCTCACGCGCATGGAGCGCGAAGGCCTGCCGTTCGATGAAATCCTGGCCGATGCCCAAAAGCTGGGCTATGCGGAAACCCCGCCGGACTTGGACATCGATGGGCTCGACACCGCGCACAAGGCCGTGGTGCTCGCTTCGATGGCCTATGGCGCACCGGTGCCGATGTCGGCCGTCTCCGCAAAAGGAATTCGCGGCCTTTCCGGAGAAGAGATTTCCAATGCCGACGCGCTCGGCTACCGCATCAAGCTGCTCTCCATCATCAAAGAGAATGCCGGAAAGATTGAACTCTCCGTCGAGCCAGCGTTGGTTCCGAAAACGCATATGATTTCGTCGGTGAACGATTCGTTCAATGCCGTTTTTGTGAAGGGCGATATGGTCGGCGACACCATGTATTACGGTCGCGGGGCGGGGCGCCTACCGACCGGTAGCGCCGTCATCGGCGACATCATGGAAGCGGCGGCCGATAAACTGCACAACGTTGGGACTCCGAGCAGTGTTACCATCATGCTTCAAAAGGATTCCTTGAGCTACCTCCCGTCAGGCGATATCGAAAAAAGATGTTACATCCGGCTCCCGCAAGGTGATCTAAAAGCTGCCGTCGAGATCCTCGAGAAGCATGGCATTGGTGTGTCCTCCGTGGAGAAATCCATGTCAGTCATTCTGACGCACCGAGCCAAGGAGTCGACCTTCGTGGCGGCCATGGCGGAGTTGGGTGATGCCGTTCGCCTGCGCCTCGAGAACTTTGAGTAGAAAAGAATCAAACCACGGAATACACAGAATATACGGAAGAGTATTTTCTGGATTTCCCGTTTCTGTGTATTCCGTGGTTTAAAAACAGGTGAATAAAAGATGAAAGTTGTAAAGTTTGGTGGTTCTTCCGTAGCAAGTGCAGAGCAGATTTC
>JAUXGY010000259.1 GCA_030621805.1 Kiritimatiellales bacterium
CCCACCACATCCCTCCCGGCATGCTTTTCGACATCGCTCCAAAGCAGGATATAGCCCAGCTTGTTGAGCTTCTTGAGGATTCCAATATTGCGTTCCTTCCGCCCCGCCCGAACCTTTTCTATTTTTTCCAGCAGGGTCGGGCTGGCGGGATCAAACAGATAGCCTAGAATGTGCATGGTGCCACGCGTGCACTCCGCACTGAGTTCGATACCGGAAACCACCTCCACCGGCGAATTTTCAGCCGAGGCAAATAGCTCCGCAACTCCGCCGACCGTATCGTGATCCGTCAAGGCCAGCGCCGCAAGCCCACGTTTTTCCGCCATAGCCACCAGTTCAGCGGGTGTATTGGTTCCATCGGAATAAACCGAATGGGTATGTAGATCGATCACGGGAAACTCCATGTGTTGATTGGTTCCAATATAAAACGAATCTGCGCCAACACCAACCCTTCCTTGCGCAAACCTCCGATATCGACCTAAATTGTCTTGTCTACACGGGAAGCGACACCTATTTTCTGAGTTCATTTTAGAAACACAAACCTGACTGCAAGGAGAAAAAAATGGATACCAAACTTATCGCCGATACGATCCGCGGACTTTCGATGGACGGCGTCCAAGCCGCTAACTCCGGTCACCCCGGCATGCCCATGGGCATGGCCGATGTCGCCGCCGTACTCTGGACTCAATACCTCAAGCATAACCCCGGAAACCCCGACTGGGCCGACCGCGACCGTTTTGTCCTCTCCTGCGGCCACGGCTCCATGCTGATCTACTCCCTCCTCCACCTCGCCGGCTACGACCTGCCCCTCGAAGAACTCAAAAACTTCCGCCAATGGGGAAGTAAAACCGCCGGTCATCCTGAATATGGCCACACCATCGGCGTCGAAACCACCACCGGCCCACTCGGCCAAGGCTGCGCCAACGCGGTCGGCATGGCCATCGCCGAGAAAATGCTCTCCACACGCTATAACACTCTCGACCAAAAAATCGTCGACCACCACACCTACGTCATCGCCTCCGAAGGCGAATTCGAGGAAGGCATTTCCCACGAAGTCTTCTCGCTGGCCGGCAACCACGGCCTGGGCAAGCTCATCGTTTTCTACGACCAAAACTTTATCTCCATCGAAGGCGACACCCACATCACCTACACCGACGATGTCCAAAAACGGATGGAAGCCTACGACTGGCATGTCCTCGAAATCGACGGCCACAACCTCGCCGAAATCTCCACCGCCATCGAAGCGGCCCAGGCCGAAACCCAAAAACCCTCCGTCATCATCTGCAATACCAAGATTGGATTCGGCTCCCCCAACAAAGAAGGCACCGGCGCCGCGCACGGCGCCCCGCTCGGCGAAGACGAAGTCCTCGCCACCAAAAAGAACCTCGGCATCTCCGAAGAAAAATTCTTCATTCCGCAAACGGTGCGCGACGCCTTCGCCGCCCGCCTCGAAGAACTTAAAAAATCTGAATCCGAATGGACCGCCACCTTTGGTGCATGGACTACCGCCAACGCCGACCTCGCCACCGACTGGAAAGCCGCCATGGCTGGCGACCTTCCCGACCTAACCGGTAAGCTGCCCGAATTTGAAGCCGGCTCCTCGCTCGCCACTCGCGCCTCATCCGGAAAAACCCTTCAGGCCCTCGCCAAGGAAATCCCCTACCTCATCGGTGGCTCCGCCGACCTTGCTCCATCCAACAACACCTACATGGCCGGACTCGGCGACATCGGAAAAAACGCCTTCGAAGGGCGCAACTTCCACTACGGCGTGCGCGAGCTCGGCATGGCCGCCCTCATGAACGGGGTTCAGGTCCACGGCGGCTTCCGTATTTTTGGAGGAACCTTCCTCGTCTTCGCCGACTATGTCCGCCCCGCCGCCCGCATGGCCGCACTCATGGGACTGCCCGTCATCTATGTCTTCACCCACGACAGCTTCTGCGTCGGCGAAGACGGCCCCACCCACCAGCCCATCGCAACCACCGCCAGCCTCCGCATGCTCCCCAACATGACCGTCCTGCGCCCCGCAGATGCCACCGAAACCGTAGTTGCATGGCAAGCCGCGCTCGAAAACAAGACGGGGCCAACCGCATTGCTACTCACCCGCCAGAACCTCCCGACCATCGACCGCTCGGTCTTCCCCTCCGCCGACCTCGTCAAGAAAGGAGCCTACACCCTCTGGCAAAGTGGAGAAAGAACCCCGGAACTGCTCATGCTCGCCACGGGTTCCGAAGTCGAAATAACCCTCGCCGCCGCGCAGCAGCTCGGAGAAGAAGATCAAAACGTCCGCGTCGTCAGCATGCCCTCGTGGGAGCTGTTCGAGAAGCAGGACGCCGACTACCAGGAATCCGTTCTTCCCGATGCCTGCACCAAGCGCATCGCCGTTGAAGCCGGTACGGGTTTTGGCTGGGAACGCTATGTAGGCCGCCACGGCGCACTCATTACCAAAGATGACTTTGGCGCCTCCGCCCCCTTCAGCGTATTGCAGGAAGAATTTGGATTCACCACCGCCAACGTCTACGAAAAAGCCAAGGCCCTACTCGGGTAGAACCCCGACAACCCTTCGTTGGCACCAGCACCTTTTTACAAATGTGTGAACGTCGTTAAGCGGCAAAAAAGGTTGAATCTTTAGTTTCAATGTGATCTCTACAAGTTTCCTAAATTAAAGGAGGAAAGACGATGGCCAAGATTGAAGTACTCTATGAAGCCGTACTAAAAGGTAAGCGCAAGGATGTGACGACCCTCGTTATGGAAGCGGTCGAAGCAAAGGTTAATGTGGCCGAGATTTTGATGGAATCCATGATTCCCGCCATGGCGGAAATCGGTGACCGCTTTTCCCGCAATGAGGCCTATGTACCCGAAATGCTCATCGCCGCGCGCGCAATGCAGGCCGGCCTCGATATTCTCGATCCGTTATTGGCGGAGGCCGGACACGAACCCATCGGAAAGGTGGCTATCGGAACCGTCAAGGGCGACCTGCATGACATTGGCAAAAACCTTGTGGCCATGATGCTCAAAGGTGCTGGCTTCGATGTCGTCGATCTCGGCGTCGACTGCGATATTGAAAAATACCGTGAAGCGGTTAATAGCGGCGTCCAGGTTATCCTGCTGAGCGCGCTGCTTACCACCACCATGCCCTACATGAAGGAAGTCGTGGATGCCCTGAAAGATTCCGGTGCAAAAATCCTGATCGGGGGTGCCCCCGTTACCCAGGCCTATGCCGACGAAATCGGAGCCGACGGCTATTCCGACGATGCCAATACAGCGGTAAAATCAGCGAAAGTTGCCTTGGGCATTGCTGCCTGACGGACATGGCGATCATCATCCATTTTGACGGACAATCCGTCGTTGTCGAATCCGATAGCGACCGAACTGTTTTAGAACTCGCCCGCAAGGCGGGTTGGCATATCGATGCTAAGTGCGGAGGCAAAGGCTCCTGCGCCCGTTGTAACGTCCTTCTCGGTGAAGGTCGCTACCGCGTCTTTGACGAGGAAATCGACATCTCCCCCGAGCAGCGGCGCGAGGTTCTTTCCTGTCAAGCCTACGTGCGGAGCGATGACGCGGAAATCTTCCTGCCCCGCGCCTCCGTCATCTCGTTCGACGGTGCACGCATCGCCGACGAAATGGACATTCCCGAGTACACCTTCAGCCCACGCTTTACCAAAGGATACGGCATCGCCGTCGATGTTGGAACCACCACGGTTGTTACGGCACTGATCGATCTGGAAACCGGAAAAGTGCTCAGCCGAGAATCCCTCTACAACCAAC
>JAUXGY010000392.1 GCA_030621805.1 Kiritimatiellales bacterium
GTCAGCACATTCTTGGCCGCAATGGCGGCTTCCACCTTGACCTTGATGAACTGGCTATAAAGGTCGCCCAGATCCGCGAGAATGGCATTACCCCGCTTGGACGATTCCTTCGCAGATTCCTCTGAGGCCAACCGCCCCTTGCGATGGAGTTCGGTGGCCAGCTCGACCAATTTGGTTTGCATGGCCTTTTCGATCTCAATGCCTTTTTGGATATACTCGATCGCAACATCCTCCAGGTTCACCTTCTGTAAATCCGTGAGCTGCTGTGCATGGCTTCCTGCGACGATCATGACGGCGGCTGTCATTCCAACAATGGGTAAACGGTATTTCATTTTGCTTCTCCTTTTTGGGTTATGGGTGCACTGGGTTTATCCCCCTCTCCGCTACGAGAGATGGACTCCTTTAGATGGGTGATAAAAGCCGGGAGGGCGATGGCAATGCCTTCGGCCTCGAAGGCTTCGAGGATCTGGCGATTCACAAGATCGGCGTGTTCCGTAAATTCCCAATATTCCGGAGGGTGATACCAATAGATTATGCGCAGTTCGAGGTGGTCGCGTTCAAAATTATTCAACCAGACGCGCGGCGGAAAGTCGGGGTTTAATCCCTCGTGATCCTTCAAGAGTTCCTGCACGATCTCAACGGCTTTCTTCGCCTTGGCGGAGGAGATGCTGACCGACAGCGGAATATCGGTGATGCGGCGGATGAAGGGGCGACGGCCAATATTTTCGATATCGGTGCGCGCCATATCTTCATTCGGGATAATGGCCTGATGTCCATTGAGCAGACGAAGCCGGGTGGAGCGCAGACCGACTTCCTCAACCACCCCGTCGTAGTGCCTGACCTTAATGCGCTCCCCCACCACAAAAGGCTTGTCCATGATCAACATAATACTGCCGAAAATATTTTTGAGTACGTCTTGAGCGGAGAGCGCAAGCGCCGCACCCGCCACACCGGCACCGGCCAAAAGCGAGGAGAGCGGAATGCCCAAGTGCTGCCCACCTTGCAACAGCAATACCATTGCAAAAATAAAGCCTAGCAAACGGCTCATCATCCGAGCCAGCTGCGCATCGATACTTTGCGATTTCATGCTGGATGCCGATGCAATGACTTCTCCCACCCGACGGCCAATGCTCAGCACCACAACCATGCTGCAAAAGAGGGTTAGCAACGATAGATTGAATTTAATGATATGCAGCGTCATCCCTGAAATAACCAGCTGATCGCTGATAACATGGATCACCTTGATAGGAACAAATACGGCCATGATTGGGAAAGCTAAGCCCAGCACATATTTAGTCAAACCCGCCGAAGCGCCTCCTCTTGAAACACGGCGGCCCATATAGTAGATCAGGGCCATCAATATCGCGGCTAAAGAGAGAACCACTCCGAGACCAATCCATTGCCACATGGCCTGTCCGTTATTGCGTTCCTGCATGGAGGACGGAAGTTGATCAATCAGTTCGGCCAACCGTTTACTTCCCGGAGAGGTTAAGTAGGATGTTGCAAAACCTTCGGTGGCCCCTTTTTTATAGGGTAAGTGCTCTACACGCTGGAGGAATTCGCCAGCGCGGGCTACCGTCGCCGGGCTAAACTGATATACCCCTTCGAGCGGGCCGTCCGTGATCAATTGGAAGGTGATTTCGGTATTTGGAATGGTCCAACGAGGAAGCAGCGATCCATCTTCGTGGGTCATCGCCTTGAGATCAGGAATATTTTTTTCAGCCGGCAATTTAATTCGATCGAACACCTCTTTAAGCGCCACGGCGGCTTCCTTGGCAGAATTATCTCGCCGAAAATCGGCAACCTCGCTCAGATTCATGCAGTGCTTAATATTGCGTATCGCTTCCTGAACCTCCATCCGCGACTGAGCATCAGCCGAGTCTCGTCCATTTTCTTTCAGCAGCTCATAGGCAATTTCACAGTTTCCCACAAAACTATTCAGCGTGGCACGCGGGCTCGATATATCCGCCGGAAGAAGCGGGTACATCGGTTCATTTCCTAATACGGAAAAAGCAGTCAACAAAATCAAAGATATATAAAACCGACGCATATTCTATTCTCCATTCAGCGACTCTATGCGACGCTCGGGCAAGGCCCATGCGAAGACGATAAATAAAACCGCAATGCCACCCGCCAGCACAAGAGCCGGAACAGTAGGAACTAGGGTTGTGTATTTTTCCACACCGGTCTCAGCCAGAGTGGCTTTCCCTCCCAGCGGAGAAAACAGAACCGTGGATTCCAAGATACCGTAGATCAACATAAAGAAAAAGGCTCCGAGCAGTCCACCCAGAACAAATAAGAGCGCATCCTTGCGGCCTGCACCGGCGGCCACCACTCCCGTACCCGGACAAAACCCGGAGATCGCCCAGCCCGCACCCAGAATGGCACCGCCGAGCGGAACACCAAT
>JAUXGY010000336.1 GCA_030621805.1 Kiritimatiellales bacterium
CGACCAGTAGGCATTCAACGATGCCGCCCGTAACCAAACCATAGTTGTTCACGAAGTGGTCCACGATATCGAGGATGTGCGCACCCGCGCGCGTGGTGAAGATCACGCTACCGAGGAAGCCAACCAAACAAACCACGTTTACCGTTTTCTTGCGGCTGAAACTAAACTTATCGATGAGCGAGCAGCAAAAGGCCTCGATAAGCGAGATGGCGGAGGAGAGTCCAGCCATAATCAACATCAGGAAAAAAAGAAGGCCGAAAACGGTTTGCCCGGCGGGAAGCTGGTTGATCGCTTCGGGATAGACCACGAAAGCGAGTCCGGCTCCGGCGGTTATTACTTCATCAAACGGAACCCCTTTGGAGAGCGCCATGAAACCAATGGTTCCAAATACAGCAAAGCCGGTAATGAAGGAATAGAGGCAGTTGAGAACGGAAGTAATGAGCGCATTACCGACAATATCCGTCTTTTTCGGCAGATAGCTGGCATAGGTAATCATAATTCCGAAACCGAGCGAAAGGGTGAAAAAGATCTGGCCGAACGCCGCCACCCATACTTTCCCGCCGCCTTCTCTCAATGGATTGATCTTGGCCCAGTCGGCCGAAAGGTAGTGCGTCTTGATCGCGTCCCATGCGCCATCGAGCCTTAACGACCAACCCACCAACACCAGCGTCAGCACGAACAAAAGCGGCATGAAGATCATACTGGCTTTTTCGATGCCGTGGTTGACCTCGCGGTAGCAGATGGACCAGCTAATCAGCCAAGTCAGCGCGGTTCCGGCAAGGATCGGCCAGCGGATGCCGGCGAGATCGAACGGGCTTTTACTGATCTGTAGAAAAGTATTTTCAAAAAAAGCACCGGTATCCGCCCCCCACGCCTGATTAAACGAAAAGACGAAATAGTTCATGCACCAGCCGATGACGGCGGCGTAGAAAAGGGTGATGCCGAAAAAAGCAACGGTCGGCATCCACCAACCAATCGTTTCCCAGCGGCGATCGATCCGGGCAAAGGCGAGCGGCGGGGAAGCTTTTTCGCGATGTCCAAGAACGTATTCAAGGATCATCAGCGGAATGCCGGCCAGTACGAGCGCCACAGCATAAGGAACCAAGAAGGCACCGCCGCCGTTTTCGTAGGCCATGTAGCCAAAGCGCCAGATGTTGCCAAGGCCGACCGCCGACCCAATAGCGGCCAGCAGGAAACCAACCTTGCTACCCCACAGACTCCGCTTCGCCATGACCCAGTTCCGTTAGTTACGGTGGCGGAAGGTGATGCGACCTTTTTCCAGATCGTACGGGGAAATCGCAACGGTTACTTTATCGCCAACGGCGATACGGATAAAGTGCTTGCGCATCTTTCCGGAAATGTGCGCGAGAATCTCGTGTCCGTTTTCCAGTTCAACGCGATACATGGTGGCCGGAAGTACTTTTTTAACTACACCTTCCGCCTCAATGGATTCCTCTTTAGCCATAAATACTCCTTTTAAAAACTACAAAACGGATATGCTACACGGAATACAGGGCTTTGCAACCTTCGCTTTGGGACATCTTTGACTCTGGCTGAAGGAGTTTGCCGAGGACGTACAGCAACTCAACTCCTGTTTTTCAGAGCTTGCTTCTTTACTTCAAACCCTCTTGCTGGCACCCTCCTTGGCAAGTCACCCGGGGTGCCTTTTCCCAAAGAAAAGTGCTGAGATCATACCCGTTGAACCTGATCCGGATCATGCCGGCGCAAGGGAGCGTTGAAGCTGTTTTCAACCGCTCCCAAGTTCCCCGTGAACGTTTTTTTATTGGAGGACCCTATGAAGTTGGTTGTTAACAGCGAGCCGCACGACCACCACGGCGACGGAACTATTGATTCCCTGCTCGAAGAGCTCGGTGCCAAAAAGGAACACACGGCCCTCATGCTCAACGGAGAAGTGATCCCTTCCAATAATTGGAAAAATACCCCTATAAAAGAAAACGACGAAGCTGAAGTGCTCGTTTTTGTCGGAGGAGGATAAAATGAATGATCCATTAAAAATTGGAGGGGAACACTTTGGCTCCCGACTGTTTCTTGGTACCGGAAAGTTTTCCGATACAAAAACGATGCTCGAGGCGGTTAAAGCCTCCGGAACAGAACTCGTCACCGTGGCCCTGCGCCGCTTCAACCGCGATCAGGCGGAGGACGACCTGTATGGCCCACTTTCCGAACTCAAGAACGTGCGGCTCATGCCCAACACCTCCGGCGCGATGAATGCCAAAGAGGCCGTCCGCGCCGCCATGCTCGGTCGCGAGCTGAGCAAAAGTCCGATCGTTAAACTCGAAATCCACCCCAACCCACATCACCTTCTACCCGATCCCATTGAAACCTACGAGGCGGCTATCGAACTGGTAAAACAGGACTTTGTCGTGTTGCCCTATATTCCTGCCGACCCCGTTCTGGCCAAGCGACTCGAAGATGTTGGCTGCGCCGCCGTGATGCCACTCGGTGCCGCCATCGGAACCGGGAAAGGGCTTTCCACCGCCGGGATGATCAAGATCATCATCCGCGATGCCAACGTCCCCGTCATCGTCGATGCCGGCCTGCGCGCGCCCTCCGAAGCCGCCTGCGCGATGGAAATGGGATGCGACGCCGTCCTTGTCAACTCCGCAATCGCCGCCGCCGAGCAGCCCGTCGCAATGGCCACCGCCTTCAAGATCGGCATCGAAGCCGGACGCGCGGCCTACAACGCAGGCCTCATGCCCACCTCCGAAGTTGCGATGGCTAGTTCACCACTCACCAGCTTCCTCTCATCCAATGACTAAATTAGGAACCACGGAATACACAGAATACACGGA
>JAUXGY010000125.1 GCA_030621805.1 Kiritimatiellales bacterium
TCCTCGGCCGTGAATTTATAGAGTGGCTCGGTGGCCTTGGCGGTATCAACGAGTGCGTTGATTTTTTCGCTATCGCGGTAAGCCAGAAAAACGGGTCCGGTATTGGCGTTCTGCGTATCGACGTAGCGGATGCGATCCTCTTCCTTCACGCGACGCGTCTTTTCGTGGATCTTGATCTTCCCAGTTTCATAGTCCTCGACATGGCACGTGGCCACGATACCAAACTGAAGATGTTCGCCCATCTGCTGGCTATAGAGATAGAGCGAAGGCTCCTCCTCGCGGATCAAAATTCTGTCATCCATTAAACGCTGCAAATTGGCTTTGGCCTGTTCGTAGACGCTATCGCTATAAGGATTGGTATCGGGCGGAAGATCAATCTCCGCACGTACCACATGCAGAAAGCTATCCGCATTCCCTTCCACCAACGCCTCCGCCTGTTTCCGATCAACCACGTCATACGGAACCGATGCCACCTTTTCCACCTTGTCCGCCGCCGGACGCCATGCCTTGAATGCCTTAACTTTCATAAACCAGATTCCTATCTATTAGTCCCACACATATTGTTCTTCGAATGATACATCATACTTCTTGAAAAACCGCCGCAACTCATCTTGGAAACCTACGCTCCGATGATGCTCCATCTGATGACCGACATACTTTTCAACCCGCTCCAAATTGGATTGGGAAACGAGAAGCTAGCGTATCCCGCCTGCCATTTAAACCCGGAAATTCCTTTTTCACGGAGCCAGCCCGACGAGACGCGTTTAACCTCCTTCACGAAGTCAGCCACTGTTTTTGTCCGTGCCAAAACCGTGAGCAAATGAACATGATCAACCGTTCCACCAATGCGAATGGGATGACAATCGAGTTGTTTGGCGATGCCGCCCATATAGGCATGGAGTTCATTGCGGAGTGCGACGTCGGAAAGAAAAGGTTCGCGGTTTTTCGTGGAGAAAATGGTGTGGATATAGATTTTCGACAGCGATTGTGGCATTTCATTTCCTCCGTTTCGGACACACCCCTTCAGGGTTGATGATTCCCTTCCCATGTTCCCAAGGTGGCCTTCAGCAACCTTGGGCTATTGACACATCCCCTGTGGGGATAATTTCTCCAAACGTTTCTTACGCCACCTTGTTCCCCAACGGGGAATTGGCATTAGGCCGGGGTTGCGGAATGCTACCCCGGTGAAGGGGTTGCGGACGTTACCCCGGTATGTCGAAACCCATTTATCAACCCTGAAAGGGTTGTGTCGTTTGTCCTATTCGCCCTCCGGCTTGGGGGCACGAGCCATGAGGGCCATCACCGCTTCGCGAGGGTCTTTGCCTTCATGAACGACGGCGTTGACCTGCTCGGTGATGGGAACGGGAACACCAAGCTCGGCGGCAAGCTCCTTGGCGGCCTGGCAATTCCAGACGCCTTCGGCCACCATCTTCATGCTGGCCATGATTTCTTCGAGAGTTTCGCCTTTTCCAAGTCGCTCGCCGACGCCTCGATTGCGGCTGTGCCGGCTCATGCAGGTAACCATAAGGTCGCCAATACCGCTGAGTCCGGTGAAGGTTTCGGGTTTAGCACCGAGAGCCACGCCGAGACGGGTGATCTCGGCAATGCCGCGTGTCATGAGCGCGGCCTTGGAATTGTCGCCAAAGCCCATGCCATCGCCGATGCCAGCAGCCACAGCAATCACATTCTTAAGCGCACCACCAAGCTCGACGCCCACAACATCATCGAGGGTGTAGACGCGGAACGTGTCGTTCACAAAAAAGTCCTGGATCTGCTCGGCGATCGCGTGGTCCGCGGCAGCAATGGCCACGGCACTAGGGACGCCACGGGCAACCTCTTCGGCATGACTCGGACCAGACAACACGGCAATGGGGCGGCCGAGTGCCTGTTCGGCGACCTCGCTCATGCGTTCATGCGTTTGTTCATCGAGCCCTTTTGTGGCACTGACGATCAACGTGTCTTTGGAAATATAAGGCTTGAAGCTTTCAACGACGGGTTTGTAGAAGCGCGATGGCACAACGAGTACCACGAGGTCGGCGCCCTTGGCGGCCTCTTCGCGGTCGGCCGTCCATTTGAGCGAGGTTGGAACCGGCACGCCAGGGAGGTAGGTCTTGTTTTCGCCGGCCGTTTTAACCTCTTCGAGGTATTCAGGAAAGGGGCCCCAAACAGTAACATCGTGTCCGTTGCGTTCCAGCACCATGGCCAGTGCCGTACCCCATCCACCATCTCCGATTACCGTTGTCTTCATACCTTTTTCTCCTTCTTTTTCCCGGCTCGGCTTTCCGTGCCGTTGAGCAGGCGCTTCATGTTCGCACGGTGGAGCCAAATCACCATCACACCCAAAGCCGTCAACGCACTATTAATGACTAAGCCTTTATCTTCCACGATCCAGACGGCCACGGCAATGGTGGCGGCGGCCGCCATGGAGGCGAGGGAAACATAGCGCCAAACCACCATGCAGACGATCCAAACCCCAATCCCTATTCCAACCGCTAGCGGTGCAACGCCGAGCAACATACCCGCACTGGTGGCAACACCCTTTCCGCCCTTGAACTTGAGATAGACAGGGAACGCATGGCCCATAATCGCAGCTAAGCCAAAGAGAACCCCCCACTCGGGGTCGAGTTTCGCCAGCTCGGGGAAAAAGAACGCGGGAATAAAGCCCTTGAGTACATCGAGTACGAAGGTGAAGATCCCCCACCCTTTTCCGATCACGCGCAGCACATTGGTGGCACCAATGTTTCCGCTGCCCTGAGAGCGGATATCAACCCCTTTCGATTTGGCAACCAGCAGACCAAATGGAATGGCACCGAATAGATAGGCCACGATCGTTAATACGATAATATTCATTGAGTTATTTCCCAAACAGCCATTTCCCAAGACCCTTGAGCTCGTCCTTAAGCTCCTCGTTTTCCCCGATCTCTTCGACCTGTTCGCCGAGGATATCGATAAGGACATCGGAACTGATCGGGGCAGGCGCATTTGTATCGGAAGAGCCGCCCTCTGCCAAATCTTTCAATACCTTTTGTGCCGTTTCACTTTCCCCAATCTCATCAACATGCTCGCCCAGTACCACGACGACGGCATCGGCCAAATTATCCGGAAGATCCTCCCGTCCGGTTTCCTCGGCAACCACCCCTTTCAAAAAGGAGTTGAGCAGGGTTTGCGCATTGCCGCCGATGGCTCCCCGCAACGCCTGTTGCAGATCCACCTCCGGTTCCTGCAGCGATCCTTCGATCGGAAAGGAAAACCGCAATGAGTCAATCGAACCCATTCCGCCCAACCGATCCGCTAGCTTATCTTCAAAAGTGATATTCTCAAGGGTCAGCGTAGCCGAGGACTCCGTAAACCCGCCGTCACGGCAATGGATGCGGGGATCTAGTCCAAAGGGTGCTGATCGGATTCCGAGGTCGCTGTAGATTTTCTCTAAAATACGCGGATCGATCTCCATCACCTTGCCCGTCAGGTCGAACGAGGGCGACTGCGGGTCAACGACTGGGGCAAGCCGCAGATGCAGATCGGTCACAAAGCGGGTGCTCTGGCTGCCGAGTGACCCGATCAGCGCAACATCGCCCCATGCGGCAGCAGGATCTTTCTGCGTCGAGAGGTTGCTTCCTATCACGTTCAGGTCGAGCACGAGATCAAGCTGGTTAAGCTTAAAGTCTAAATAACGAACCTTTGCATTGCACTGCAACGCCTCGATCAGCATCTCCGGCAATGCTGCCGGTTCCGAAGCAGGTGTTTCGGCAACGGGGTCCTCCTGCCCGGGTGCGGGCGCTTCAACCTCGGGGATAGGTCGCTCACCGACAGGTGGCAGCGGCCCCTCTTCTTGAATCCGGCTGATATTCCAATCGCCGGTTTGGTTTCGAATCACATTGAACAGTCCGTTTTCAACTTCAATGTTTTTCACGATGATCAATTTTTTCTTCAGCAACGAGAGGATATCCACCTCCACATTGATTCGCTTGATCGAGGCCATGTTTTCCAAAAGAAACCCTTCGGGGTTTTTAATAGCGACGTCGTTGAGCCGTAAGATACCGTTCGGAAGATTGATCGATAATCGCCCGACTGTTGCCGCAATTCCGGTTTCCGCCTCAATTTTAGGCAAAACCACCTCACGCATTGTTTTCGTAAGTCCAAATTGAAGAAACAGATGCAGACCCAGAAGAATTACGACGCCCAATCCAAAAATAAATACCAACACCTTAAAAGTTATTTTCATTATGTTTGCCTATATCGTCCCGCCGCCCACACAACTGAAGTAACCCCAGTTTGACGGGCACTCGGGTTACGGTTAATTTACGTTCTCTTCGTACACAAACGGAGCCCCGTAATTCAAGCTCGAATGCCTTCGAGTCCGATTGTAAAAAACTTTGATCTCCTCAAATACCCTCAACCGGGCATGGGGACGGTTTTGATGTTTTTCATATATGGGTTCTTTCAAAAATGGATATAACTTGCCCCTGTTTTGAAAGCGGTTGGTTTCAGGGAACGACTACTGAGGTATCTGGAAAATGAAAAAACACCAAAATCAAAGGACGGGGACCTGTTAGTACGGCTCTTCTCGGATGTGCGTTTTTTATCGAAGCATCTCTCTGTATTTAGTCTTGTGTAAGCATCTGTAGCTTTCGTAGGTTTGTACTTCTGGAATACAGGTTGTTATAGGAGATTCACCCAGTGGGGGAACTACGGTCTAACTTCAAATACTTGTGTAGGAGCTGAAAAACATGGGGAAAAAGAAATTTTTTGCAGGGCACGCAAAGTCAACCGCGCTACTCACGAGTTTGTTGATTCACGTGGTTATTGTCGTGGTCGCGCTCTTTGCGGTGGTGGTTTCCGTGGTTCAGAGGACGGAACCAGAATTCAAGGCTCCTGTGGTCTCCCGCCCAAAAATGCCGCTTAAAAAGCTTCAGGTCCCCATCAAAACAAACAAAAAACCCAAGCCAAAGCTGCGAAGACAAATTGTAGTCAAGACGGCGCGCACGATGCCCGAACTCCAGATCCCAGAGATTAGAGGCGTTAAGGGGGGTACGGGTTATGGCCATGGCAATGGGTCCGGGAACATAGTGGGCATGGACTTTTCTTTACCACGGCTCAAATTTCTTGGCATGGAGGGGTCTGGAGAGAAGATTTTTATTATTTTGGACTCCACCCCGTGGATCATGTTCGACGAGCTGGGGGGATTGCCTGGATACACCGTGATCAAGGAAGAGTTAATCCGGCTCATAAAGTCGTTGGATTCAACGGTACTGTTCTCGGTTGCCGTTTATGACCACACTCGTGCGATCTCTCTATTCCCGAAAATGGTACCTGCATCGTCTAAAAATGTAACCGCGCTGGAGAAATGGCTCGCGCCATTGAATGTTGTCACGGGTACTATGAGAGACAATGAGTATGGCACGCAGACATTGGGTCCAGGGGGCTTTGAAATCCCTGAAGACTTTATTGAAGGGTCGTTTCAGGGCATCCGTACCGCCCATTGGTTGCGCCCGGGGTTATTTGCTATGCATCAGCAGGCCGATGCCACCTTTGTTTTATCTGGAAACTGGGGAGCTCTCTATGACGAAAAACCCATGACTAAAGCGCAGTGGAGCGATAGGCAACGCGCTCGATATAAACAAGTTAAAACGGAAGCACATCAGAAACTGGCGCAAGAAAATGAGCAACGCCGTCAGGAAGGACTTCCTCCGCGTGTTCTGACAGATCGACAGCTTATTGATCATTATTTTCCAGGCACCCAACATCCGCCGCTGAATATCCGGTGGTACTCACCGACGGAAATTAGCAAGGCCTTTATTGAACAACGAAAGCTCTCTGCTTCTAAAGAAACTCTAATAACACGAAACAAAAAGAAGCTCCGGGAATTTTCCCTTAATGTGATCCATTTGATACCCAAAACCGGAATTCCGGAGACAGATCCATCCGGGACTAGGTATGAAGAAACAGTCAAAAAGTTAAATGGGGAATACCGTTCCCTTGCTGGTCTGGAGGGCATTAAAAACGCTACTGCAGGATCAGACGAGTAACCTGAAACACCGTAT
>JAUXGY010000116.1 GCA_030621805.1 Kiritimatiellales bacterium
CCTGCGGGTGTAACCGCCAGCCACATTCTTATTAAATTTGAGGAAGGCGAGACCGAGGCAGGCAAGGCGGAAAAGAAAGTCCAGCTCGAAAAAGTCCGCACGGAGATCCTCGCCGAAACCATTACCTTCGAAGATGCGGCCAGAACCAATTCGGCCTGCCCGAGCTCTGCTCAGGGCGGTTCGCTGGGAACGTTCGGAAAAGGCCAGATGGTTCCTGAATTCGAGATCGCCGCTTTTACCCAGGAAATCGATGAAGTGGGGGATGTGGTTGAAACCAGCTTTGGCTACCACATCATTAAGGTTACCGACCGCCAGGAAGAAGGTGTGGTGGAATTCGACGAATCCAAGGAGCAAGTCACCGCGTTCCTCTCCGGCCAGAAGAAACAGGAAGCCGTCACCGAATTCCTCAAGAGCCTACGCGACAGTGCGACGATCGAAATGGTTGCTGAGTAAGTAACCCCGAGATTCCGTCCCTTTTGTAAGCACCCTTCTCTTTTGATGAGGGGTGTTTTTTTATGCCTGTTAACCGGACACAAAAAAGCTCCCGGTGCAACCGGGAGCAGAACGAGGGCATGAGGTCTTCGTTTAAATTAGATGCTAAACCCATTCGTAAGCAGGACAAATAGAGTTAGAACGCAAATTGCGCAGAGACCTAGCGACCAATAGGGAAGGGAGCCTCCATCGGCCTTTCGTTGCAACAGCTTGGCATATGTGGCGGTTGCCGCAAGCAGGAGTGTCACTGCCAGAACCCCAAGAAAAGCCATCCTGTTCTTGGTCGCATGTGCGACCTTACTGCCTGCGGGTCCCACCAGCGGCAGGATCATACAGAGAAAAAAGAACGATAGTCCGGAGGCCACCGCCATGGTGGTTCCGAAAAGAGGCTTGGAGAGTATTCCGTCGAGTGCTTGCTGTTCTTCGTTAGCCATCTATTTTCCCGTGGTTGAGGTGGGGAATATACGCAGGAGCCTTGCGGGTTGGAAGAAAATAAGTGCATGGCGAAAAGGTTGACATTTCTGCCGGGCCGAGTAGGTTGCCCCCCGTTGTAGGAATTAGGTATTCTGATTCCTGTTTATCCTGTCAGGGTGGCCCTGAAGGTCGTTTATATTTGGTTATTCCAGCGCAACGGGCTCAGCAACTGAGCCGGGTTCTGGTTCTGGAGTTTGGAATAAACAGCCTGAAACGCCCGAGCATCTCCTTATGTCGGAGAATCTTTTCCGATGGTTTGCACACCCGCCGATCCTGTTATTTTCCCCTATTCCAGTTCATGAATAACGAATGTTTGAATGGAGAAACAAATGAAGGTTCAAGTGATGAAAAGGTATCGTTTAGTCGTGCTGTGTACTGTTTTTACAGCGGTAGCCTGTGTTTATGCGGAAGATTCGGATCGCCTCTTGGCGCTCGAAAAACAGATGGCCGCGGCTCATGCTGAAATTGTGGTATTGAAAGGGGAAAAGAACGACCTTTCTAGAGTTGAGGAAAAAGAGAGCAAATTCCATCTGGGGGGCTACGGTGAAATCCACGCCAACTTTGAGGAAAATGGGAATAGCGTTTTCGATATCCATCGTCTGGTGATGTATGTCGGCTACGATTTTTCTGAATGGATCAGGTTGAGTTCTGAGCTGGAGTTGGAGCATGCCTACGTCACCGATGGGTCGGGCGGCGAGATTTCGATCGAGCAGCTCTATGTGGATTTCCTATTCGCCGATTCGGTGAATGCCCGTGTTGGACGCATTCTGGCACCGATGGGGATCATTAATCAAAACCATGAGCCCACGTTATTCCTCGGGGTGGAACGCCCCGGGGTGGACAAGTACATCATTCCCTCCACCTGGTCGCTTGATGGCGGGGGGATTTTTGGTTCCCCTCTCAGTTGGTTGAGCTATCAGGCCTATGCGGTTGCCGGTCTGGAAGGATCGGAATTTGATGGGTCGAACGGGGTGCGAAAGGGGCGCAATAAGGAACGGCAGGGGCTGAATGATCCCGCTGTAACCGGGCGTTTGGATTTTTTCCCGGTCGAGAATCAGGATCTAAGAATTGGACTCTCCGGCTACTATGGAGGAACGGATAATGCGAATAAAGGAGGTGCTGGAACTCCGAGCGTTGAAAATACCTTTTCCATGTATTCCGCTGACTTTGAATATGACCTTTCTCGGGTACGCTTTCGGGGCGTGGTGGCGCAGGGCTTCAACTCTGATGCGGAGGCCCTGAATGCCGCATACGGCAATGCGGCGGGAGAAGAAATCTTTGGCTGGTACCTCGAAGGCGGGGTGAGTGTGATGCCTGAATCATGGAAAGCCGGAAAACTCAAGGAAGCTGACTTAATTCCATTTGTCCGCTATGAGGAATATGACACACAGCATAAAGTCCCGACCGGAACCGTAAAGGATGGCAAGAACGACCGAACCGTCATTACGGTCGGCATTAACATGCCGCTGACTCAGACGTTTGTGTTGAAGGCGGACTATCAGTTTCGCTACAGCGAGGCGGCAACCGATCCGAACAATATGTTCAATCTTGGAATGGGCTGGGTGTTTCAGTAAAATCGGATGCATGAATCTTGAAGCTCGTACTGTTGCCGCAATGATACGGATCTACTGTCGCGCCCGCCATGGCGCGGCAAGGGATCTGTGTAGCGACTGTGCCGAATTACTGGCGTATGCGCAGGAGCAGATCAGACAGTGTCCGTTCGGGATAGACAAGCCCGTGTGCAACCAGTGTGCCGTGCATTGCTATTCACCCGAAAAGCGCGAGCGCATCCGGAGGGTCATGCGGTTTTCCGGTCCGCGCATGCTCTGGAACCATCCTGTATTGGCGATCCGGCATGTGCTGCGTTCTCGCTATCCTGGCGGTCGCTCGAAATAGACGACTCCCTTGGGGGCGCAGATGGTGATGATATAGGATTCGAGCATTTTGCGGCCGGCTCGCGGCGGCGACTTGTTGGGTTCGAGCACAAGGGTGGGAACATTGCGGAACACAATATCGCCGAGGCTGACTTGCCTGGTGTTGTTCACCTTTTTGTCGCCGCGTTCAAAGTGGTAGTCGCCTGCAAAGTCGAGGATGATTGGAACGGGGCTCCCGTAGATGGCCCCCTCAATGGCCAAGCCATGGCCGGGAAGGTTGATGATCCGGGCGGTCGTCATCAGCAAGTTATCGTGCGGGATATAGGGGAGATCCGAAGAAAAGGAAACCGTGTGATTGCGCAGGTCGATTTGGATGTATTCAAAAACACGCAGGTTGTCGTAGCCCAGAACGGCATCGACTTTCGGCTTCTGTATGCCTCGCGCCAGCGGACCCAGTGAGTGGTTCGCCATCCGGATATAAAAGGGAATATTTTCAATAAAAAGGGTATCGATGCGCAGCTGCGTAACCACGCCGGCATAGGCATTCTGACCCCCTGTGTTGCTTGTCCCGCGATAGGGGATCACCCTGCCGTCAATGCCCATGAAGCGGGCCTTAAACTCCCGTGATGTTGAAAACTCCAGCCATGAGGAGGCTGAGCCAAAATCGAGTAGCGCCTTCAAGGTATTGCGCTTGGATCGTCCGCGGAGCTTGATGACGGGAACCTTTTTCAACATGTCCGCGGTGGCCAGATGGTGGGGATGAAGGCGGGCGGCACCGGAATAGGCGATCCCATTTTTTTCTGCGCGATGAATCGAAAAACCTAATTCTTGCGGAGTGGTGGTTTTCTCAAGGTAGACTCGTTGCCGCGCCAAGGAGATGGGTTGTTCTTCCTTAGATTTGGTGGTTAGGCAACCCGACAGCACTAGGCAGGCGGGCAGAAGGATCAATAGGGTTTTTAAGGGTCTCATGGGGTTACCTCAATGGTGTTTATGTCGTTTGCGGAGAGGATCCGGTTGTCATAGGCATCCAGTAGGGAAAAGATATCCGAAGGCGTTTCGGAAAGGCAGGCAATAAACAGATTGTCCGTGAGCGAAAAGATCAACGGAGTTCCCCCCGCGATATCCGGCGTTTGATATTTCCAGAGAGGCCAGACAGAATGTTTTCCCAGCCTAGAGAATCCATCCGCCCGGGTGTGTTCCAACCGCCATCGCAACCACGGACTGCGCCAGCCGACCCAGCTCACCGCCACCCAGGTCTTGGTCTTGCCGCCATAGCGTAGCGGCAGATCGGCCACTGCAATTTCCGAAGGGGTGACCCGCCTGAACCAGGGGCTCGATTCCAACAACCGCTCCAGCGAAACCCCGGCACCCAGCGCTTTGTTGAGCTGCCCGCATACCGGACTTTTCAGGAGGTCGTCGAGGTGGTCAGCCCGGTGGACGAAGGTGGCCTGCGCAGGGATTGCATCGCACACGGCACCCGGAATAAACGGTTGAAAAAAGGCATAGCCAATGGACACCGCCAGTAGCACGACCCCCAGTCCGACCGTTGCAATAAACTTTAGTTTCATCATGCCTTCACCGTTCCAACAAGATCGCTCGTCGCATCATATCCCTTTGCAACGAGATAGCGTTCGACGCCATCGATCACCCGCACCGCTGTTGAGGGATCCGTAAAGTTGGCTGTGCCCACCGCCACGGCGGTTGCGCCCGCAATCATGAATTCAATCGCATCTTCCGGCTCGTAGATTCCGCCCATTCCAATGATCGGCAGTGTTGTTGCTCTAAAAGCATCCCAAACCAGCTTGATTGCAATCGGCTTGATTGGCGGGCCGCTCAGCCCACCCGTACGGTTCGCCAGCTCGGGTTCGAGTGTATCAATATTAATCGCCATCGCCGGGTAGGAATTCATGATCGAAATTGCGTCCGCCCCGCAGTTCTCCGCCGCCTTCGCAAAGGCACCAATATCGGAAACATTGGGAGCCAGCTTTGGAATGATTGGCTTCTGGGTCTTGCCGCGCACCAGCTCAATTACGCGCGAGAACGAATCCGTATCCGTGCCGAAGGCCGATCCTCCTTCCTTCACGTTCGGGCACGACAGGTTGATCTCGTAGGCCGAAACCGTATCCTCGCCATCGAGCATTTCGACCACTTTCCCATAGTCCTCCATGCTCTTGCCCCAAATGTTTACAATCACTGGAACATCATATTGCGAAAGAAACGGAAGATATTTATCGATAAAGCCTTTTGCGCCCGGACCCGGCAGGCCGATGGCATTGAGCATCCCGCCGCGCGTTTCGAACGTCCGTGGGGTAGGGTTGCCCAGCGTCTCCTCCGGCCCAATGCCCTTCACGGTAATCGCGCCCAGCCGGTTCAGGTCGACTAAGTCGGCATATTCCGGCCCATAGCCAAACGTACCCGACGCTACCGTTACCGGGTTCTTCATCACCATCGAACCAATTTTAATACTCAAATCAACACTCATGCTTAAAACCTGTTTTTGAACCACGAAATACACGAACCACACGAAACTAAGCAGGACTGGTTTTCGTGTATTTGGTGTATTTCGTGGTTAATCCTTTTTCCGTGTCTTCTGTGTATTCCGTGGTTCTGATTCTTCCCAGAGGATTTCGCGCGATTCAAAAACGGGGCCGTCTTTGCAGCAGCGCGCCCATTCCCAGCCGTCGGTGGTTTTCCGTTTAATCACGCAGGTCAAACATGCTCCCACGCCGCAGGCCATGTTTTCATCCATTGAAAGCCATGCCGTAAAATCATTTTCAATCGCGCGGTCGCCCATGGCTTTGAGCATCGGATTCGGGCCGCAAACAAAAAGCTCCAGAGATTCGACATCCTGCTCCGCCATCCACGGGTCGAAGGCGGCGGTCACCAGCCCCTTGGTTCCCAGCGATCCATCGTCCGTCGCGGGCCGCACATCCCAGCCCAGCACTTGGAACTCCTCGATGCAGAGAATATCCTCCGCCGTGCGGCCGCCAAAAAAGGCGACCCCTTTCTCGGGCGACTCCTTGGCTTTCAGGTAGAGGGCGGCATTGCCGTAGCCACCCGCCACCAGCACCGGCAGTTTGTTGTTTCCAAGCACTGGAAACCCGTTGCCCAGCGGTCCGATAATATCGACCGCATCGCCCGGGCGCAGCGGAATCATTGACTCTGTGCCGCGACCCACTGGTTTGTAGAGGATGCTCACGCCGCTGGTGTCGGCTTTATAAATGCTGAATGGGCGCCGCAAAATCCGATCGCTCAGATGGGGAATCAGTAGATGCAAAAACTGCCCCGGTCTGACCAGTGGGCCGACCTCCGGCGCGGCCAGGCGTAGAATACGGTATTCGCCCTGAAAATTATGATGTTCAACAACGATTGATTTTTCTTGTTTCATATTGGCGCGGGATTCTGAGGATTAACCCCAA
>JAUXGY010000310.1 GCA_030621805.1 Kiritimatiellales bacterium
GCTGCCGTGAATTCTTTTCCTGAGATGATGATGGGTTGCTCGATGGTTTTCATGAGCCGCAATCTATGTGCAGCAACCCGGAAAGTCTAGCGCAAATATTTACGTATAAGGTTCAGGTCGAGCCTGCGCACTCCAGATGGCATATAAGTGCCGGTAGTTTATTTCCGACGGATAGCAGATTTGATTTCGCGCAGCTCGGGGGCGCGGAGCAGGAAGGTGAGGCCAAAGTAGAGGGCTGCACCGACCCCCATGGCTAGTATAACGGATGCGATCTGTGCAATTTTGGAGGGGAGCAGGCCGTCAAGCAGGGGTTTCCATGCATACATGGCCAACCATGCCACAACCGCCATCGCCAGTGCGCAGAAGAGGCAGCGGAGAAAACTGCGTAAAATTTCCAGCCAATGGAGGTTTCCCATGCGCCGGGTGAGGAGGATGCCGAGGGCCACCATGCCGACGGCTTCGGCGATGACGGTGGAGAAGGCCATGCCGGCGTGTTTCCAGTAGGTAGGCAGGGTGAGGATGAAGACGATATTGAGGATCAGGTTGAGCCCGACGGTGTAGATGCCGATCCGCACGGGGGTTTTGGTATCCTTCATGGCGTAAAAGGCGGGAACAAAAACTTTGGCGGCGCTGAAGACGACAAGGCCCGGTGCGTAGAAGCGCAGGGCACGGGTGCTGAGCAGGGAGGATTCGGCGTTGAAGCTTCCTCCCCATTCCATAAGAGCTTGGAAAATAGCCGGGGCAAGGACCAGTAGGCCGAGTGCGGCTGGAAGCATAATGAAGGCAAGGTGCCGAATGGAGTGGGTGATGGTTTCGCGCATGGCCTCGGTATTCTTTTCGGCGGCGTGGGTGGAGAAGGTGGGCAATAGGACGGTGGCCATGGCAGAGGCAATGACGCCGAGCGGGAGGTAGATTAGACGTTCGCTGTAGAAGAGGGCTGCCGGTGCCCAGGCTCCGATCCAGAGGGCGAGCGTGCGGTCGATGAGCACATTGAATTGGGTGACGGCCATACCGAGGGCGGCGGGGCCCATGAGCATGAGCATTTGTTTTACGCGAGGATCGTTCCAGTGGCTGGAAAAGCGGAATGGGCAGCCAAACCGTTTTAGTGCGGGGAGCTGGATGCCGACCTGTGCGATTCCGGCAATCAGCACGGCCCAGGCCAATACCATGGCGCGGTTGCTGGGATCATTTCCAACGAGGGGGAAGACGACCAGCATGGCGACGATGAGGATCAGGTTGAGCAGGCAGGGGGCGAAGGCCGAGGAGGAAAAATGCTTGTAGGAGTTGAGTACGGCCATGGAGAGTGCTGCCAAGCAAATGAACAGGACGTAGGGGAACATCACGCGCGAAAGCGCGAAGGTGGTCAGCCATTTTTCGGAGACACCAGGGCACCGTAGCCCGACGGAAAAGAGTAGCACGCCGAGGATCGCAATGGCGGTCAACAAGGCAGCGGTCATGGTAACGACTCTCGATGCCAGCTTCCATGCGGCCTTGTCGCCCTCCTGGGTGCGTGTTTCGATTAATATGGGGATGAAGGCGGCCGAGAGGGCTCCCTCGCCGAATAGGCGCCGGAAGAGGTTGGGGATGGTGAAGGCCACAAAGAAGGCGGAGGCCAACAGGGAGGTGCCAAAGTGGTAGGCGATGATGATATCGCGCGCCATGCCCAGCCCGCGGCTGAGCAGCGTGAAACTCCCGACCACCCCCGCAGAACGGATTACCTTACCGTCTTTCAAGCAGATCCCCTTTGTTTTGGTTGCGTTGACTCACCGAAAAATCTAAATATATGTCATTCAAATGAGCAGTTCAAAGCAGAACGGAATCCTTTTATGACTGATCCAGGAAAAGTATTGATGGGCGACGACGAGGCGATCAAGGCTTCGTACGCGAAAATGAACAACCAGCCGGTGGACTGGGATTTAAGTGATCGCCCGATTGAACCGCTGCGGCGGAAGCAGACCACCTTGGCTCGCTCCGAAACGATCTCTGGCCCCGGAACCTTCATGGGAAAGGCGACGCGAACGATTACCTTTGCCCCGACCAATCTGGAGGGGTGGTGGCTCGACCGCACCGACCGGCCCCGCTCGCTGCCGATCCGCGTGGGCATTTCGAATGTCTGGACCACGGGTCAAATTGTGAGCAACATTGTTTTGCGTAGCGGCAACCCACACAACTATGTCCGCATGGTGGAGCACCTGGTCTCGTTGCGTATGGGCATGGGCGTCGATAATCTGATGATCCAAATCGACTCCGGGGATCCGCCGCTCTTTGAGCAGGGCAGTCTCGATGTGGTCGAGGCACTGGAAAAGTGCGGCACGGTCGAACTGGACAAACCCGTGCGCTACGTGACGGTCAAGGAGCCCGTAACCATCGGCGGAACCTATGGCGATTTTATTACGCTTGCTCCGCCGGACGATCTGGATAATCCGCAGATCATGGTTGATTGTGCACTCAACTTCCCGACGGCCATCGGGCAGCAGCGCATCATTTTTCCGCTCTCGGCAGAGCTTACCAAGATGGCATCGGTGGCCCGCACCAACACCTCGCTGGCCAAGGTAATCTACTGCGCGACCATTGGCCGGATCTTTGCCGATGTACGCCACCTCGGCTACAACACGAAAAATGTCTCGATCGCTGGAAAGAAACGGTATGTGAACGAGCCGCGCCTCCTTCATGAAGGCAAGGCGCTCGAAGCCGCGTGGCACCGCGCTGTGCTCGATATGCTTGCGGCCATTGCCTTGATTCCCGAGGGTTTGTTTGTCGGAAAGATCAAGTCGTACAAGGCGGGGCATCGGTTGGATTGCGAGTTGGTGAAGCAACTTTATTTGAATCAGGTTTTGGTTCCGCTGGAGGATTTTTAATCATGAAATCGTATCGGAAAGAACTTTGGTTCGAGGCGCCGTGCCGCCGGAAGATTATCCATATCACGTCGGAGGTCGACGAATGCCTGCGCGAGTCGGGGATTAAGGAGGGGCTCTGCCTCGTGAACGCCATGCACATCACCGCCTCGGTCTTTATCAACGATAACGAGGGCGGCCTTCACCAGGATTACGAGCGGTGGCTCGAAGAGCTGGCCCCCCACGAACCGCTGAGTCTCTACAAGCACAACCTCAC
>JAUXGY010000421.1 GCA_030621805.1 Kiritimatiellales bacterium
CCTATGACAAACGCAAGCGACCCTGTCATAATGAAGAAGTGGAACGAATTGTTTTTGGAAAAACAACCTTAAGTTGACGCGTATGCCCTTCGGGGCGATGTTGTTGTGTTTAAAACCAAAGCCATCGAACATCCAATGGTCAGGCGGGATACCATTTACATTAAACGCATCGTCGCCATTCCGGGGGATTTAATCAGAATCAACCCTCCACACATCATCATTAATGCAGAACCGCTAATGGAACCTTCCGTATTCAGCCAATTTAACTACAGCAATGCCGGACTGCTAGAATCCCCAACGAATTCGGTTTTACTAGCAAAATGCGAATACTTCGTTCTGGGCGATAACACTGCCTCCGGAATGAGTTTAGACAGCCGACATTTCGGAGCCATACCACGCGAAAGTATTATTGGAAAAGTGCGTACGATCTATTGGCCGTTCAATCGCATGGATGCTGTGGAATAGAACGGTCCTCTACAAAAACATAAACAGCAGATGGTTCAGACCCAGTGCAATCAGGGCGGCAAGAAAGTCGTCGACCACGATGCCGAACCCTCCATGAATATTCTGTAGCTGTTTAATCGGCGGCGGCTTGGTGATGTCGAAAATACGGTGGAGCACAAAGCCGCTTAGCAAGGCCCATGGTGAAGTCAGGCCAATCACCGTGATCGGCAACGTCAGATATTCATCCGCCACGATGCACCCCGGATCCTTCCCGCCGATCATCTTTTCCGCCACCCCGCAAATGGGAATAGCGATCAGCGACAAAATCAGGCACGTGCCCACCTGGCACCACAGGTTAGGTAGCATCATCAGCCCCCAAGCCAACGGCAAGCCCACTAAGGTACCCACTGTCCCCGGCATGATCGGACTCCACCCTGTCCCAAAACCTACGGCAATCCATTTAATCAAATTCTTCATTTCTTTCTCCCAAGTGCATCCGTGTGTATCTGTGTTTATCCGTGGCTTAACTTTTCTGCAAGCGTAGAGAGCAACCCAATGCACGCCGTATCGGTCCGTAAAACTCGGGAGCCCAATCCAAACAGTTTAAACCTGTGTTCCTGCAACATTCCCAATTCGTACTCCGTCCATCCACCCTCAGGGCCAATGGCCAACAGCACCCGCTCATCATTATAATCAAAACCGGCGATCCGCCTCTCACCCGCCGGGTCGGCCAACAGCTTTAAGTGATCTCCAAATAGTCCGTCCAGCTCATCTTCTACAAACGGTTTGAAGCGCCGCCGAATCAGCACCTCCGGCAGATGGGTACAACGCGCCTGCTGAAGTCCTTCGATCAAACGTGCGTTGTAGAAATCAGGTTCCAGCACATGGGTATCAAAATAAAACCGCTCCACCTTATCGGCGTTCACCAGCACAATCTGCCCCACCCCCAACGCCGCCAGCTGCGCCCACAGCCGCTTCAACACTTTGGGTCGCGGCATCGCCAGCAAAAGATCAATCCGGGGTTTGGGCGGGGCGCTCTCCTCGACCACGCACTGAAGACAAACTTCATGTTGATCGACAGCAAGCACCGTGCCCGTTCCGAAAGGACCATTGAGCAATCCAATACGAAGGGTTTTTCCCGGCTCTGCCTTCAGCACCTTGCGGATATGCCGTGCCCGCCCGTCGGAAAGTACCGCCAGCCCATCATCGCGAAAATCATCAGGTTGCAAAAGAATTAGGTTCATAACAAGGCGACTTTCTAATGTTTGGCTAAAAATGGCGAGTCTGGAGTGCGCAGGGTTGTCTTGCAGCTGTTCAGACTCGCTTTTTGCGTGACTGTGCTTTAAAAAACCGATCCTCTGCTAGTTAATAAAAAGCGGCGTCAAGCCGCCGCACTCCAAAATGATTTCAATAAGGAACGGTCAATGAAAACGGTCAAACTAACTCAATACAGTCATGGTGCCGGATGCGGATGCAAGATTTCGCCTGCGGTGCTGGAGTCGATCCTGAAAACCTCGCGCGAGGTGCTGCCCCACCCCAATCTGCTCGTGGGCAATTCCAGTAAGGACGACGCGGCGGCCTATGATCTTGGCAACGGGACTTCGGTGCTCAGCACGACCGACTTTTTCATGCCGATCGTCGATGACCCCTTCACCTTCGGGAGGATTGCCGCCACCAATGCGCTCAGCGATATCTATGCGATGGGCGGAAAGCCGCTGATGGCGATCTCCATTTTTGGCTGGCCGATCAGGAAGCTTTCCGAGGA
>JAUXGY010000329.1 GCA_030621805.1 Kiritimatiellales bacterium
CCTGCGGAGGGTCTGGTCAGCGTAGGTGTGGAAGTAGAAACGCAGGTTTTGCGAGTCGCGCGCGGTGGTGAGCATGGTGTAGTCGGAGTAGATTTTTCCATCTTCCACCGAGCGGGCCACGCCGACGGGAATGTCGAAGTTATTGGGGATGTGGAACACCTGAAAGATGCCCTTTTCCGCATTCTCTTCCGGGATTGCTGTTGCACTGAAAACGACCGCACGAACAAAACGCGACGGCGGGGTAAAGTCGCCGGGCAATCCGTGCATACCCGAACCTTGCCCCAGGGGAGCAAAGGTTTCGGTGGATAGTTGCACAGGGGCCACGTTGTTGGGATTCAGTGAAATATAATTACGCAAATTAATCATGTGCCAATCAAAGGGAGGGGAGTTAACCATCGCTCCGAGCGGATTATCAAAAATCTTCAATTTTCCGTCTATCGGTTCAATCACGAGGCTCTTGCCCATTTTGTCATAAACCACAAAATGGAACGGTTGCACTTGCGGAGGAAAGCCGGGCGTTAGAACCGGAGAAATGGCCACTTCGTTGTTTTCAATTGCCGCGCGAACTTCATCCACCGTAGCAAACTGCGAGACCATCCACTGGGTGATATCCGAAGACGACATGGAGATCGATTGGTTTTCGGGCGTGGTGACAGAATATTCCGCATAGCCGGGAAAATAGAAGTTTCCCACCGACAAGCCCATTTCATTGATCCCATCCAGAATCACTTCGTTGTCGGCAATAATGATTCCAGTGGAGGCATATTTTGCCGTCCACTTTTTGCCGTCACCCAAGGTGGTTTGTCCAGTGAAGGCATAGCCGCGCGGAACCACAATGACACTGGTTTCGAGAAAAATGCCAAACTCCAAGGTGCGCCCGCTCACGAACACGCCGTCCTTCGTCTGCAGTTGGATGCCCGTGCAGGCCTCCGCCGTGAATGGACTCAAAAGTGTCGCGGCACAAACGGCGATCATTAGCATACTTTTTTTCATGGTTCTATTCTCCTTGGTTTATATAAAATCAACCTGATCAATATTGTTACCCGCGCGCGCTTTGTGCTTCTCAGAAGCACTCCCGCACGCTGAGCCGACACACCGAAGCGGTTCTAAGAATCGCCGCTACAACCGCCTCGCCTCTGTTTAACGCTATAGCTTACCAAATGGGTTTTTAACGATAAAGTTGGCCTGCAGCATCAGGGTCTGCTCATTGCCGATCTCGTCGGGCGAGATGATGGAATATTGATATTCCGCCATCAGCATCACCGGCATGGGGCCAAGTTTAACCATCTTGCCCACACCGATCCCGATCGGGAGAGTCAGGGCATTATCACTGTTTTTATTCCAATCGATGGTGACATGCGGGCTGGCGCGCAGCTGCCAGGCTTTGGGAAGTTGGCGAACCAGAAAATATTGAATGTCGGTGTGGTTATGATTCTCGTCGGGTGCAAGCCCGCTATTGTCGTCGGCAAATCCCCACCAGTGCTGTGCATGGGTACCGACCGTCCATGTTTCGTTGGCCCACAGCGCCAAGGCGGTCGGCCCCGCCTGATACTGGTGCGAGCCGAGAAAATCATTTTGTGAGGTCGGAAAGATAAAGGTAAGCCCTCCACCCCACGACCAACCCGTTGGACGAACTACGCCGACCCCCATCGGAAGAATGATATCGCCCAGCTCAATGGTTCGGTCGGTGCCGTGCCCAATGGGCTGCGAGGGAGTCCCTCCGGTAATTGTTCCACTTGTCGGCCCGTTAATCAGGGTAATCACCGGACGGGCAAAGGCCGTATATTTATCGCCCAGCGGGACGGGCAACACCGGTTGGAACAGCGTGGTATTAATGTGCTCATTGCCGTCCACCGCATCGCCGGTAATGATACTTCGGTTGTGCTGAAACGAGAGGTTCCAGATTTGAGCGAGCGGATTGGCCAGCTCTTTGCTCAGCTCCTCCATGCTCTTTTGTTTAGATTCAACGGCCTCGGAACCGAAGGTCAACAGACCCAGAATCAATGCGACAATAAACACTACGGATTTTTTCATTATTCTATCTCCTATTGCACCGGCGCGGTCAGGCGTGCGGCGCGGACTTTCAGTTTAAACCAGAATGATTTGTCGTCGATCTCGGCGGAGGTCATTTTCCGCGCATTGGAAAAATCGGCGATAAACATTTTCTCCACTTCCGAAATAAAATCAAGATCCGTGCATGCTGCCGTAATCTCAAAATTAAGCCGGAAGGAGCGGTTGTCAAAATTGGCCGTGCCCACCGTCGCGATTCTATCGTCAACCAGCATCGTCTTTCCGTGCATGAAACCGTTGGTATAGCGGTAAACCTCGCCGCCAGTCTGGGTGGCCTCGTCGAAAAAGGAAAATGCCGCGAGATAAGGAATCTTGTGGTCTGCCGTGTCCGGGATCAGAATCTTCACATCCACCCCGCGTAGCCCGGCCAGCTGCAGGGCGGAAACAATGGCATCGTCCAGAATAAAGTAGGGACTGGCAATCCAGATGCGCTCCCGGGCCGAGTTGATCGCATGAAGAAACATTAACAACGCGGTTTCATATTCATCCGCCGGTCCCGTGGGAATAATGAGCAGGATATCGTTCCCCGATGGAGAGGCAACGGGATCCCACGACAGCCCGGCAACCTCTTGGTTCGTAGCCCAAAACCAATCCACAGAAAAGGAGAGCTGCGCGGCAAGGACGGCCGGGCCAGAAATCCGCACATGGGTGTCGCGCCAAGCACCAAACTTTGGATCTTTTCCGAGATATTCATCCCCTACATTGTGGCCGCCGATCCAGGCTACCAGTCCATCGACCACGACAATTTTTCGATGATTGCGAAAATTTAGCTGGAAGCGGTTGCTGCGTGCTTTGGTCTTCTTCGTTTTT
>JAUXGY010000020.1 GCA_030621805.1 Kiritimatiellales bacterium
CTGACAAATACAATCTCGAAGGGCTTGCCTTTCTTCGTCACTTTCTTATGGAACTGTACTAGTTCCGGCGTGAAGGCTCGACAGGGACCGCACCAGTGTGCGGAAAAATAGATGCCAATGATTTTTTCGCCCAGCGCTTCATCGACCGAGGCGTTTTTGCCGCGATGGTTCTTAAGTTTGCTTCCGAACAGTTCATGGATGCCTTCCGAAGCCTTGGGTGCCGCGGCTTCCTGCCCTGCCTTCTTCGCGGCAAAGGGGTTGGAGAGACGGGTGGCCTTTTCCTGATCCTCCTTGGAGAGGGCGGATTTTTTGATTTTCTTGACCGATCCATCGGCGGTTTTCAGGTAGATGAGTCCGCCTTTTTCCTTAACGAATTCGGCCTCGATTTTCGTTCCGGTGGCGCTGGTCCAGGTATCGGCGGTGGTACTTATCGCCATAAGCAACAGGGCGATGACTGAGGTTAAATGCTGCAAGGTTTTCATGTTTCCTCCGTTTGTTTGGGTTTAATGATGGGGAATCATTCCCCGAGATAGATCAGCAACTTGTCATGGCAGAGAACGACGAGGTCGCCGATGCCGTCGCCGTTGAGGTCGCCGGAGGCGAGGGCGTGCGGTTCGGTCCCCTGATTTTTCTTACGGTTGATGAAATTGGAGGTGAGGTAGACCTCGAAGAGCATCTCCTTTTTCAACTCTCCGTTGGCCATGCTGATGAGTTCGATGGCGCGGTTGGCGGGATCGATGAGTGCAATCATGGGTCGGGGTGGGGATCCGAGCATGACGGTTTTGGCATAGACCAGCATGGGGTCTTCGGAGGACGAGATATATTCGGCCTCTGAAACGGGGGTAAGGCGCGTGCCGTTACTGAGGATTTCGTTGAGACCGGTGCGGTCGAGCAATACGATGGAATCGCGCTCCTTGTTCTTGAGTTGTATGAGGGCGAAGATGGTTTGGTCGGCGTCGGGGATGTGGATTTTAGCGGGGTCGGCATCGGCGCTCCCGAAGCGGACTAGGTCGCGGGAGTTGCGGTCGTAGAGCAGGGTGCCGGACGCTCCATCGAGCAGGGTGTATCCGCAGGAGGCGATGAGTTCGCCCCGCGGGTTTTCGGGATTAAACTGGTGGGTGGTTTCGTAGTGGTTGTCCTTCCATTCGAAGTGGCGGGCAATTGCGCCCTGTGAAATGGTGAGGGTCGATCCATCGCCGGGTGCTCCGAGGCGGATGCTGGAACGGGTGAGCGGCTGGGCGAGGGCGCGGAAGGATTCGCTGGTGAGCGGCTCGATCTTTCCGTTGGCGAAGAGGAACATTTTCGGGGTGTCGTAGGGCATGAAGAAGAGGAGGCCGGTCTGGTGGTCTGGGAGCCGGAAGGCGAGCAGGTCGGAGGGGTCGTTCTTCAGGTCGAGCGGGTAGATGGAGGTTTTGGTGTGGTCTTGTTCGAGGCGAGCGAGCTGTAGCGTTTTCTCGCTGTCTTTGCAGATGAACCAGCACTCGTTGCCGGATTCGACGGCGCAACCGGCGAGTACATCGCCGGGCATTTTAAGAATGGTGGGGAAGCGGTCGAGATCGTTGGCGGAATGCAGCGCGGCGATCTTCTCCTTTTTGCTGACCACGAGGATGTCGCCATTGGCCAGGCGCGAGATGCGGTCGGCGGCGGAAAGGGTATCGATGCGCCGGGGTTCGGGGTCGAGACCCTCGGGGCCGCCGGAATAGAGGTGGAGGCGACTGAGCTCGGGGGCGGCGACGAGCAGGTCGTCGTAGCCATCGGCATTGAAGTCGGCAGCCACCCATGCGGGATCGGCCTTTTTGTTGGTGCCTTCGAGCCCGATGCGGCCGGGCGAAACCTCTTGTGCGTCTAGCAAGGAGGGTTGCTCTTTTTCCTCGAATCCGTAGGTGCGGAAGGCGAGGCGGTTGCGCAGGACGATGCCCACTTTTGGCGGTGCGCCTTCCGGCTTTAGAATGCCGGTGTATTGCCTGAGCGGAAGGTCGATGGGTTGCTCGATTCCATAAAGGCCGTCGCCCTTGCCGTAGCGCACTTTTAGCGAATTATGGGTGCTGTTAAAGTAGAAGACGAGGTCTTCGATGCCGTCGAAGTTAATGTCTGCGATGTTGCCCATGAAGCTATTGTCGGCCGAGAAGGTGAGGGTTTTCTTTTTTTGGAAGGGGGGGGTCCCGGCATTCCAGAGCAGGTCGGCCTGATTGCGGCGGCAGACGAGGATATCCTTTTTCCCGTCCCCGTCGAGGTGGCCGATCCGGATGGTGGTGACGCTGGAACGGTCTTTGATAAAGATGCGCTCGGGGTCTCCGAAGGTTCCGTCTTCGAGCTGGTAGCGCAGTTGCAGGCCAATGGCCGTGCCGAAGGTGAGGATGTCGAGGCGGCCATCGTCATTCAGGTCGGCCACGCGTAGCGTCTTGAGGGCTTGATCGACAATCATACCCTTGTTGTCGAAGCGCTCTTCCAGTTCGGGTAGGGCCTCGCTCTCTTCGGAGCCCGCCTTGCGCACGAGGATTTCGAGCCGCGATACCTGGTTGTTGGAGAAGAGGATGTCGTCGAGCCCGTCGCCGTTTAGATCGGCCACGATGAGGCGACCGGTGCCGGACTCGAAGTCGAAGATTTCCAGCGGTTGGAAACCGAAATCACGAGGCGCCTCCTCGGCGATCATGGATGAAGCGAGGAAAAGTGCGGCAAGCAGCGGAGTGAACTTTTTCATTTCACGGGTCCTTGTTTGGTATTCAAGCGGCTCTGCCGCGCTAGTATTTGAGGATCATTTTGTGGTGAATCCCTTCGTCGCTGGCCTCGGCATATTGGTAGGAGACGTTGAAGAAGGAGGCGATATGGTCGGACGCGGGGAGTTTGTTGAAGTCCGGCGGAGGCAGAGGGGAGCCGCTCGCGGCCCATTTTTGCTGCACGATGGAAACATATTCGGGCTTGCTCAGTTCGCGTACGAAGACATCCATGTTTTTCTTCCAGTCGATGGCGCTGTAGCCAAAGGCTTGCGAGGGCACATGTTTGCGCAGTCCTTTGACCAGTGCGGATTGTTCGAAGGAGGTGTTGGCCGCCTCATCACTACTTTGGGTTCGGATCACTTGCCGGAGACCGGCGGGTTGGCCATAAAGCAGGTAGTCGCCCGCTACGCTAAAGGCCGCCTCTTCAGAAGGATCGTCGGCATTGAAGGTGTAAATCGTGTGGTCGAGAAAGGGTTCGGTGTTGAGGGTGGTCGCTATTTGCGGTTGTATCACCGGGGAGGCCAGTGTGGTTTCAAGTCCGGTCTTGAAGGCCGCTCCGTCCTTGAGATCGACTGCGATGACGGAGATTTGCTGGTTGTCTTCGGTGGTGGAGAAGGCCATATATTTTGTGCCGAGGTGCGCCAGCAGATCCTGCTCAAGGTTGAGGCCCACCTGTTGCTGAACCATGGCCATGGCCATGTCGAACTGCGGTTTGACGGCCGGCATGGCGGTGGCGAGCACATTGGGGATTTCTTGCCAGAAGCGGAGCAGGTTGAAGCGGCCGACTTCGAGCGAGGCAATGTCTTCGGGAATGAAGGTGACGGTCGGCAGTTCGGATGGCCGGACGTCAAAGATGGTGAAGAGCCCCTTGGTCAGGTCGGTGACGCGCAGGGTGCTGTCGGCCACCATCTCGGTGTCCTTGAGTTCGAGGTTGAAGGAAAAGTTTTCGAGGCCCATAAGTCCCAGGGCATCGAGCAGGACTTCGGGATCGTACATTGGGGAGGGGGTGTCGTTCTTGAGTTCTTCCAGAAGCGTATCGCGAATCAGCGATGAAAGGGCAAGTTTCATGGAGAGGGTGGGGTTGCCTGTGGGTTCAACCGGGGTTTCCTTCTTCAGTTGCACGATGCACTTTTCAATCCATTCTCTGGTGCTTCCCACGAGTAGTGTGCCCTTAAAGTGTGCCTCCCAATGCGACTCCTCATCTGGTGCTTCGCTATTTGCAATATGCCGGATAATCTCCACCTCCTGAAAGGAATCCTTGAAGGTGTTTCCCGAATTATTAGAAAGTTCGCTCAGCTTGAGATCCAACTCCTGGCTGCGCTCGTAAGCCGCCTTGTCCATGGCCAGAATCAGGAAAAACTCCTCCTCCATGTTAAAGGCCAGTACCACCTCGCCCTTGGCCAGTTTCATCTGTTCAATGCTTAGCTCGGCCTCGGCTTCGGATTCATCCTCGAAAAAAAGCGCATTCCATATTTCGGCATCGGGGTTTCCAAGGAAATCCTGAAACTGCGGATCGGCCCATAGCTTGCCGCCGGACGATGCCTTGAACTGGCTTAAGAAGCGGGTGGTGTCCGAAATGCGGACATAGTTCTGCGCGTTGTCAGGAAGCAACTCCGTGCGCTCCAGGGCCAAGGTGGCCAGCGGTAGGGTGAGTAGGATGGAAAGGGTCAGGATGGTTCGTTTAATGTTCATGGTTCTATTCCTTTATTTTTTTACGGTCGAAATACGCTGAGTTTTAGGTTCTTAATGGGTTTGAAATGTTTGGCGTTGCTACTGCAAAGCACAAGATCGTTTTCGGTGGCTGTGGCGGCAATCAGCGCGTCATCAGCCCGGACTCCGTGGGAGAGCGCGTATTCTTCCACATAGACGGCTGCTCGGTGGCCAATGTTTTCGGTGAGCGGTAGAATACAAAAACCGAAATCCTTGAGAAACCGCTTTGTGTTGGCATGCTGCTTCTTGTCTTTTGCGCACTGAAGAAGCTCCATATAAGTGTGAATGGAAAGGAGGCGTTCTTCCTCTTGCTCAACAAGCCGGGCGGCATTCTTGTTGCCTCGCTGGATCCAGATAAAAATGTCGGTATCAAAGATCACGATGGCGCCCCCCTCGCAATTCTTCTATCTCCTCTTCAACGGAGGTTTTTGCGTGTAGCATATTGAAGAAAGGGTGTTCGGTTACCTTGCTGGAGAGGGGTTGTTGATGTGCAACAATCGTGCCCTTTGTTTTTCCGTGGTACAAGATCTCCACGTTTTCGTTGCGATCTAATGCTTTGAGGACGTCGCTCATTTTATATCTAAGATCCACTACGGTCGCTTTCATCTATCTGCTCCAGTTATGTATAGTTGGAGTATGCATAAATAAATTTCAATATCAAGTGTTGAATTATCGGAGAGCTTCGCCGGAGCCATTCATTTAGGGTTTTTATGGTTTCGTAGGAACGCCGCTTTTATGGTTTTTCTGCTCGGCGGAAAACTTGCCGGGGCGGCGAGGTGGATCGGGATAGACAAAACCGGATTCGGGATTAGCGGCGTCGAAGGCAAAGGCATCGATGTGGTCGAGGATGTATTTAGCGTGCCGGGCGGGAATGGCGAAGTTAAGCCCCTCCATGCCGGATGCGCCCATGTTGATGACCCCAATCACCTGGCCGCGCGCGTTGAACAACGGGCCACCGGAATTTCCGGGGTTGACGGAGGCGTCGACCTGCAGATAGAGGGTTCCGCCAAAGTTGCGGTGCGTCTGGCTGAGCACACCCTCGGTCACGGTGCGCTCGAGTCCGAGTGGGTTGCCGATGGCGAAGACGGGTTCGCCGATTTCGATATTCTCTTCGGGCTCGAAGATGACCGGTGTGATTTTGGTATCAAATTCCTTAATGCGCAACAGGGCCAAATCATGGAAGGGAGCGGTGGCGACAATCTCCACCTCCTTATGCACGACGCGCCGGAGAATTTTGCCTTCCTGCAGAAACTGCGTAATGGAGATGTGTTTCTCACCCGCCATGACGTGGAAGTTGGTCAGCAAGTATCCTTTTTCGTTCACGAAGAATCCGGAACCCAGCCCGGTTGCGGTTTTAACCAGAACGACGGAGGGGGCATAGAGCTTGGCGGCTTCGGCGGTCGTGAGACGGTCGGGTGCCTGCATGGTGTAGAGCCGATTGGTATCGACCTGTATCGTGCTGGCTACGGCCTGCTGGTCTTCGTGGATCGCCAGCACTTCCTTGTGCGGAATGCGCAACACGTCGTAGCCAAGATCAAGCACAACGGCATCGGAGTCGTTTTTCAGCAAGGGGGCTTGAATGCTCGCTCCTCCCTTAAGGGTCACATCTTCCGCGAAACCGGAGGCCGCAAGAAGGATAAGCATTAAACAAAGGTGTGTTCTCATAGGGGATCCTTATTGCGCCATACGCGCTAGGCATAAATATTTTTCACTTCGTTAGCAATGATCTTCACGCCTTCATGCACCACCGCATCGTCCTGCGCATAGGTGACGCGGATGCATTCGTGTTTGTGAGACCAGTCGTCGTGGTCCATTCCCGGGAAGAAATAATGGCCGGGAACGATCAAGGTTTTCCGAGCTTTCAGGCGTTCGTAGAGTTCGGCGGCGGAACAAGGAAGATCCTGGAACCAGAGCCAAAGGAAGAGGGCCCCTTCCGGTTTATGAATGCGGCAGGGCACATCGCCGAGCTCCTCCCGGAACCATTCCAGCGTTTGGAAGGCCTTGCGTTCATAGAAAGGCTGAATGATCTCCTGGCTCATCTGCATGATTTCGCCGCTACGCACCATGTCCATCGCCATGCGAGCACCGATGCCGCCCGGTGCAAGGCTCATCACGCCATTGATTTCGGAGATGGCCGAGGCGATCTCCTCCCGGGCAATCACAATACCCGTTCGGAGGTTGGGCAGGCCGAGTTTTGACAAGCTCATACAGACCACCGTATTCGAATTCCAGATGGGCTTGGCATCGGTGTAGATAATATCGGGGAAAGGCGTGCCGTAGGCATTATCGATAATGAAGGGAATTTCCTTTTCCCGTGCGATGGCGTCGAGGTGCAGGATTTCGGTATCGGTCAGCACATTGCCCGTGGGATTCGTCGGGCGCGATACGCAAATTGCGCCAATATCGTCGCCCACCTGAAGGGCATCAAAGTCGACATGGTATTTAAATAACCCATCCTCAAGCAACTCAATGCTCGGGCGCCGTGCCGCGAAGAAATCGTCGCTCAACCCCGCATCGGCATAGCCGATATATTCCGGCGTCAGCGGGAACAAAACTTTCTTTTTCGATCCATCCGCCATCTCGCCCGCAAATAGATTGAACAAACAAAAGAAGGCATTTTGGCTGCCATTGGTCAGGGCAATATTTTTGGGGGCGATCTCCCAGCCAAAGGTTTCGCGCAGCATCTTTGCAAGCACTTCAATGAAGGCTGCGTTGCCGCGCGATCCATCATAGTTGCCGATCATCGATTCAAAACCCTTCGGCTCGGCAAGGATCGTCTCCATCTGTTTGCGGAAGCGCGCCTGCACTTCTGGGATATGCGCAGGGTTCCCGCCGCCAAGCATCAGCATGTCGCCGCCCGCCATCGCCGCACCCAGGTCGTCCATCAGCTGCGTGATCCCCGCCTTGTGGGTGAATTTTTTACCGAATTTTGAAAATTTCATGAGAGGAAAGGTACTCGCCGATTGCACGAAATACACGGAAATAGATCATGTTTTTCAAGTGCTGGATCGAAAGAACAGCTCGCTTACAGGAGGCGCTTCATTTTCTTTTTGTTTTCGTCTTCGATCTTTTTTTTCAGCGCTTCGTATTCCTTAATCTGTTCTTCTTGGGGCGCGCCGACCCCACCGACAATAAAGAGCTTTGTATTGACCATTTTTTTGGAGGTGTGAGAAAAAAACAACTTTCCGATGAGGGGGATATTCCGCAAATAGGGAAGCCCACTCTCCGTATCTATCGTTTTTTGGATGGTCAGCTCGCTCAAGAGCTCAAGCTTGCCCGGCACAAAATCAATGGAAGTATCCACTTTCCTGAAAGAAACGATTGGAACCCGGGTTTCTCGCGACGTGTCGTTTTCCCGTAAGACCTCCGAAATGCTCATCTTCATCTTGGTATGCACGTGCCCATTCTCAAGAATGGTGGGTTGGGCTTCGATTTTCACGCCCACATCAATGAACTCGGTAACATTTTGTTCGCGGTTTCCAATCACCTTAACCGTCATATACGGCTCCTTCGAGATCAGTTCCGTGGACCCCGTCTCCTGATCTTTCACTGAAATCCGCGTATTTACAATGAGCCGTCCGTTGTTGAGCCGCGCAATACTTCGGGAACCAAAGGCCCATAATTCGTCTCCGATTTTAAACATGGCGGTTACCGTTCCAATTTCCCGTTCGGGCATAATGGTTGAGATGAGCATGGAAAAGCCCTGAAGCGTTGCATCCGGGCTGGCGGTCACCTTGTTTGCTGCAAACCGGTGGCTATTTCCCTTGGCATCAATTTGCTCCACAATGAAAAAAGAAACATCGAGGTTTGAGCCCTTATCCAGCACAGGGAAGATCGCGTTTTCAAGGGCGGTTGAGAGCGTAGAGTCGGGCTCTGGGGTCGATGATTCTTCACTCTTTGCGGGTGCCGGATCCACAGCGGCAGGTTCCTGACCTCCCGCCATGGGCACCACGAGTAAAAATAAAACAAAGGCCATTGATTTCATCTATCATCCCCACCACAGCCCATCGAGTCCGCAGGAAGCCCCTCTTCCATCGTCACGCGGTTCCGATCTCTGTAGTATTATATACTAGGAACGCCCCTCAGTCCGGCTTGTGGACACACCATACAAAACAAGATGTATCTTTTGGTCGACCCGGAAGGGACGGTATGCAGAAAGGACTATCGTTGTCCTGTTTTCGTAGACGCGAGAGGACTTCTCTTCAACATAATCACTCGCTGCGTTGGGGTGAACTTGTGTGCCGAAGTCGACTTTGCAATGGGCAGGACCGCCTTGTGTTTTTCCCGAACGCGGAACGGAATTTCGCGCTACGCCGTGGCAATCACCACCGCGCGCTTGGGGGCGGGGAGGCCTTCGATGCTTTGGGTCGGGTCGGAGGGATCAAGGAAGGTAGGAAGCGAATCGAAGGTCATCCATTCGGTGGAGCGCTGTTCGGCGGTGGAGGTGGTGTTGATGTCGACGACGCGGATCTCTTTTAGCCCACAGCGTTGCACCCAGTATTCCAGCGTTTTCACCGTGGGGATGAACCAGACGTTGCGCATTTTGGCGTAGCGGCCGTTCGGCGTCAGCGTGTAGCCTTCGGGGCCATCGACGACCAACGTTTCAATCACCAGTTCGCCGCCGGGCCGCAGAAACGATTTGAGTTGCTCAATGTGGTCGAGCGGCGACTTGCGATGATAGAGCACGCCCATGGAAAAGACGGTATCGAACGCGCGGGCCGTGTGTGGGACGTCTTCAATGCCGAGCGGCAGCACCCACGCGCGCGGGTTTTGGATAAAGTGTTTCATCGCAAAAAACTGGCAGATAAACATGGGGGAGGGGTCGACGCCGATGACCAATTTTGCCCCTTCACCGACCATCCGCCAACCGTGGTATCCGTTGCCGCAACCCACATCAAGGATTGTGCGGTTTGCTAAGGGTTGGAGGTGCGGGCGGACGCGGTCCCATTTCCAGTCGGACCGCCACTCGGTATCGATGTCCACCCCATGGATATGATATGGACCCTTGCGCCACGGATGGAAGGTTTTGAGTTGCGCTTCCAATTGGGGATCGAGTTCTCCCACAACCCGCACTTCGTTTTTTAAGTCCACCGATGAGGGCTCAAGGTCGGGAAGCTGTGCTAGAACTTCTTCCCACTGCGGCAGGAGTCCGTGCCGTTCCGGGCGCAGACCATGGGCGATGCGTTCCGGCAACAGCTTGCTCCACGGCGCCAGCGGCGTGTCGGTGAGCAGAGGATAAAATTTTGAATAGTCAATTTTCATGTCATCCGTGAAATCTGCAGGGTTTTTAACAGAATAATTATGGACAGAATAATGCCGTTCATCGGTGGAAAAGAAATCATTCTGTCCATAATTATTCTGTAAACCTTTTTGTGGAGGTCTCTACTTCACGGCGAGCATGGACATAAAGTTGAAGCATTGGAACCAGACATCGACCGAGGCGAAGCCCGCTTGGGCAAGCCGCTCGCGGTGGGTGGCCGTGGTTTCGGGGATGAGCACATTTTCGAGGGCGGATCGTTTTTGGCTGACTTCAAGGTCGGAGTATCCGTGTGCGCGTTTAAAGTCGTGGTGGATATCTCTCAGCAAGCCGTTTAAATGTTCATCGGGAAAGACCACCTTTTCGGAGAGGATGAGTACGCCGCCGAGGCACATTCCCTGATATATTTTTTCCAGCAGCCGAAGTCGTTCTTCGGGGGGGATAAACTGGAGCGTGAAATTAAGGACGACGACGGAGGCGTTGTCGATTTCCACGTTGCGGATATCGTCGCACACGACTTCAACAGGGGTGTCGCGAAGGTCTCGATCCATCGCCTTTCGGCAGCGTTTGACCATGGCGTCTGAATTATCCACCGAAATGATCCGGCAATCATCGACGGCCATTCCGCGTCGCATGGAGAGGGTGGAGGCACCGAGCGAACAGCCGAGATCATATAGGTTGCTGCTGGGCTGGGCATAGTGCTCCGTCAGCGTTTCGATCATGGTAATGATGGCGCGGTAGCCGGGGACGGAGCGCTCGATCATATCGGTAAAAACGTCGGCCACCTGCGCATCGAAGCTGAAATCGGCAATGTTCGCCAGCGAGTCGGAATAGATTTGATCTTTGTCCATGGGAAAAACGTAGCAGAACCCGCTTGAAACAGGCATCAAATTTTTAGCTTTTGAAAACAGGAGGGTTAGTAAAACATACTAATTTTCCTTGGATGTTTACGGTTTATTGTGGTGAACATGGCGGATCTGTTTTGAACAAAATGAGATTAATTAATGCGTAGATCCCTTTCATATTTAGCCCTGTCAGGCTTGTTGCTCGGAAATTATGCCGAAGCGGTAATGGTGGCCGGCGGCGATGGAACACAAAACACGACTTCCCCGGCTGGGGGGCAGGGCTGGGACTATGTCGGGCGGATCGATAAGGCAAACGTATATTCAAGCGTGGTCTACATCTCCAACAACTGGTTCATCACGGCCCACCACATCAAGGTGCTGGACAACCCCACGGGCGTCTTGCTTGGCGGATTGTCCTATTCGATTGACCCCAACAGCTGGATGCGCCTGACCAACAGCGTGGGCGGTAATGCCGACCTCTCCATGTTCCGGGTGGTTGGCGGGACCGTGGGACTTTCCGGTTTGACGGTTCGCTCTTCCGCCACCTCCAATGGCTCCGGCCTGACGATGATCGGGAATGGCCGCAATCGCGAAACCAGCGAAACCACATGGAATAGTTCCTGGATGGAAGGAGGAAAACCAACAGCCTATCGTGGGTACAAATGGGCTTCGGGAGCAACTAAGCGCTGGGGGACCAACGTTAAAGATATCAACGCGGAGCTAATCGACGCTGGCTTTGGCATTACTGACATGTTCCGCACCGACTTTGATGATATCGGGGGCACAGAGGCGCAGGGTGCGACCTACGATTCCGGCGGCGGTGGCTTCTACAACAACGGCGGCGACTGGGAACTAGCAGGCATCATGCTCGCCACGGCGGGCTTTAACAGCCAACCGGGCGACACAGCGGTATACGGCAACCTGACCTACATGGCTGATATGCAATACTATGCTGCTCAGATTTCCATCACGGCCCAGATCATTGATATCGACGCAGATGGAATCCCCGATGCGTGGGAATACGAGCAAACCGGCTCCACAATAGGGGTAGTGGCTTCCGCCGATCAAGATGACGACGGCTTCACAGGAGAAGAGGAGTGGCTGGCGGACACGGACCCGAACGATGGAAACTCGTTCCTTGAAATCCTAGACTATTCCGTGGAGACGAATCTGGTTTTCAGCAGTTCGACCAATCGGACGTATCAGGTGGAGCACAAGGATCATCTTGCGGACACCGCCGCTTGGCAGACGAATGTAAGCTGGTTTGTGGGTTCCCACCCCCAAACGGAGCAGGCGGTTTCGACTTCGCCGAGCAACCGTTTTTACCGCGTCCGCGCCAAGTTGCGCTGATGCTTTCGGCCATCTATCGTGGTCGCAGTGGAATAATTTTGATATAGTATACTATATAAATATGCCCTAAATTGACCGTTTTTGGTACAAAATATATAGTATACTATATCAAAAATAAAACCGGCTGCTCCGGTTAAAGAAGTGCTTTTCGGTGCCTTGCGCAGCATTTTTCTTCGGGGTCCTGCGGTAATGTCCTGTTGACAGTTCGGCGGTTTCGCGTATTTTCCCAATGCTCTGGAAACAAAAGGATTTTGATTATGGCCAAGAAGAATAAAATCGATGAGAAGGACCTGAAGGTAGAGGCGACTGAGGAGGAGCTTCCCGATACGGAAATCATCGAAGAGGACACCATCCCCGTAGTCGAGGAGGAAGAGGAGTTGCTGCGCGATCAGTTTGTGCGTTTGCAGGCCGACTTCGCAAATTT
>JAUXGY010000011.1 GCA_030621805.1 Kiritimatiellales bacterium
GTACGCCAGCTCTATTAGAAAATTACTTACCCGATTTGTCTCAGTTACAAATACTCTATTCAAAAGAAGAAAAGTTCCGCTTTGTAAATCCATTCTTCAAACATGGGTTACTCTGAAAACTTCCCTAACCGTTGAAATTTTTACGTCTCATGGTTTGGCAATTCCCGATGCTTCCTCTACTCTTCCATGAATTTTAAAAAAAGGTCCCTGCATTAAGGTTTATGGATATGATTTCTACCCAACAAACACTTCGAACCTTGAAAGAGTTCAAAGCCAATTCGGGTGCTGAATACGGCATCGTATCACTTGGTATTTTTGGTTCCCTCGCCCGCAATCAAGCGAAAGCAGATAGTGATATTGATGTGGTCATTGAAACAGAATCGGTAAACCCCTTTCAACTAGTTCACATTCGCGAACAACTGGAAAGCCTGCTGGGCACACATGTCGATATTGTTCGGATGCGGAAAACCATGAACAAGTTCCTCAAAAAACGCATTGAACAGGAAGCTGTTTATGTTTGATACGGAGCTATTAACTGAAATTTTGATACAAATTGATCACGCGATCGAGGTTGTATCTATTCGTTTTTCTGTCATTGATTCTGCTGATGATTTCCTTGAAACCCCTGAAGGATTGGAAAAACTAGATAGTATCTGCATGAAACTCATCGCCATTGGCGAAAGCGTTAAGAATATAGATAAACATACCGACCACAAGCTGTTCCCTCAATACCCCGGAATCGATTGGAAGGGTGTAATGGGCGTGCGCGACATTATTTCACACCACTATTTTGACCTGGATGCCGAGGAAATCTTTGAGATTTGCAACACGTATATCCCTCCGCTCCACAAAACAATTAAAACAATGATCACCGACTTGAAAAACAGAGGTTAGCCCATGCCCAAACGCGAAGATCTTCATCACATTCTAATCATCGGATCCGGTCCGATCGTGATCGGTCAAGCTTGCGAGTTTGACTATTCGGGGACTCAGGCCTGCAAGGCGCTACGCGAGGAGGGATACACGGTCTCGTTGATCAACTCCAATCCGGCGACCATCATGACCGACCCGGCGACGGCTGACCGCACCTACATCGAGCCCATCACTCCCGAAGCGGTTGAAAAGATTATCATTAAGGAAAAGCCCGACGCGATTCTTCCAACGCTTGGAGGCCAGACCGCGCTCAACACCGCCATGAAACTCGTCGAGCAAGGCATCCTCGAAAAGCATGGCGTCGAGATGATCGGTGCCACCTACGATGCCATCATGCGCGGCGAGGAACGCGATCTCTTCAAAAAGGTGATGGCCGAGGCAGGTATCGAAACCCTGCGCAGCTACGAAGTTCATGATCTAACCGAAGCTAAACGCGTTGCGGAAGAAGACCTTGATTTCCCCATCATTATTCGCCCTTCCTTCACGCTCGGCGGAACCGGCGGCGGTATTGCCAATAACATGAAAGAGCTTATGGAGATCGCCGAGGGCGGCCTTAAGGCCAGCCTGACCACCGAAGTCCTGCTCGAAGAATCGGTCTTCGGCTGGAAAGAATATGAGATGGAAGTGATGCGCGACAAAAAGGATAACGCCGTCATTATCTGCTCCATCGAAAACATGGACCCGATGGGTATTCATACCGGCGACTCCATCACGGTTGCCCCGGCGCAAACCTTGACCGACCGTGAATATCAGATCATGCGCGATGCCTCGCTGAAAGTACTGCGTGTGATCGGCGTCGAAACCGGCGGTTCCAATGTTCAGTTCTGCATTCAACCCGACACCGGCCGCATGGCGATCATCGAGATGAACCCGCGTGTATCGCGCTCCTCTGCCCTCGCCTCTAAAGCGACCGGCTTCCCGATCGCTAAGCTCGCCGCCAAACTTGCGGTAGGCTACACGCTCGACGAACTGCCCAACGACATTACCAAGGAAACCCCGGCCTGCTTCGAGCCCTCCATCGACTATGTCGTCACCAAGCTCCCTCGCTTTACCTTTGAAAAGTTCCCTGCCGCCGACAACAAGCTCGGTGTCAGCATGAAGTCCGTCGGCGAAACCATGGCCATTGGCCGCAACTTTAAGGAATCGTTGCAGAAGGCATTCCGATCCTTGGAAATCGGCGTCGACGGCCTCGATCTCAAGGCCGAGACCAAAGTGAATGAGAGCAAGCTCGACACCTATCTGCTGACCACCTGCACCGAGCGCACCATTGCCATTAAGATCGCACTCAAGAAAGGATACACGATTGAAAAGATCCATGAGATGACCTATCTCGACCCTTGGTTTATCGACCAGATTCTCCAGATCGTTGAAATCGAGAAGCAAATCATCGATGCCGCCGAGTTGGATTATGACTTACTCAAACACGCCAAGAAAAATGGGTTCTCTGATGAGCAGATCGGAGTCCTTCGTGGTCGTACAGGGAACGATATTCGCACACTCCGCAAAGGGATGAACATCATCCCCGTCTACAGTCTGGTCGACACCTGCGCCGGTGAATTTGCGGCATCCACGCCCTACTTCTACTCCTGCTATGGCGACCTCGACGAAACCCGCCAGACCGAAAAGCAGAGCGTGATCGTGCTTGGCTCCGGCCCCAACCGCATTGGACAAGGCATCGAGTTCGACTATTCCTGCGTCCACACGGTCAAAGCGTTGCGCGAAATGGGCTACGAGGCCATCATGGTCAACTCCAACCCCGAAACCGTTTCGACGGACTACGATACCTCCGATAAACTTTATTTCGAGCCGCTCACCTTCGAAGACGTCATGAACATCTACGAGGCCGAAAAACCACTCGGCATGATTGTCCAGATGGGCGGTCAAACTCCGCTCAACCTTGCCGACCGTCTACTCGAAGCTGGCGTCCCCATCCTTGGAACATCGCCCAAAAGCATCGCGGCCGCCGAAGACCGGGAGCTCTTCCGCCAACTGCTCGATAAGCTCCAACTCAAGCAGCCTGAGTCCGCCACCGCGCGCACGCTCGACGAAGCCAAGACCATTGCCAAACGCATCGGCCTGCCCGTCATGATCCGCCCATCATTTGTGCTCGGCGGACGCGCCATGATGGTTGCTTACGAAGAAGAGGAACTCGAACCCTTCGTCAACGCCGCCTTTGCCGCAAGCCCGGATCACCCCGTGCTGATCGACCGTTTTCTCGAACACGCCATCGAAGTAGATATCGATATTATCTGCGACGGAAAAGATGTCTACGTCGGAGGCGTAATGGAACACGTTGAAGAAGCCGGCATTCACTCCGGCGACTCCGCCTGCTCGATTCCCCCCTACACCCTTTCCGACGAAATCATCGAACGCATTAAAATCGCCTGCACTGCTATGGCGCTCGAACTGAATGTTAAAGGACTGATGAATACGCAGATCGCTGTGAAAGACAACGACATCTACATTATCGAAGTCAATCCACGCGCCTCTCGCACCGTCCCCTACGTCTCTAAAGCCACCAACGTGCCACTTGCCAATATCGCCACACAGGTTGTCATGGGGAAAACCTTGGATGAATTGGATATGGTCGGTTTTGAACCAAAAATTGAATGGTTCGCCATCAAAGAAGCCGTCTTTCCCTTCAATCGTTTTGCGGGCGTCGATCCGATTCTCGGGCCGGAAATGAAATCGACGGGCGAAGTGATGGGCATCGACAAAACCTTCGAGCTCGCCTTCTGGAAAGCCGAAATTGCGGCTGGTCAGGTTTTGCCGGCGGAAGGCTTTGTCTTCCTCAGTGCAAAGGATCGTGACAAGGGCTGGATTGTCGAAATTGCCAAAGAATTTTCTGATATGGGATTCAAGCTCATCGCCACGGAAGGCACTGCACAGGCTCTGCACAATGCCGGTCTCGAAGTCTTGCTTACCCACAAACTCGCCGACGATGGAAAGAATGTTATTGATCTCATGAAAGACGGTGATGTGCAGTTACTCGTCAACACACCCACCGGTCCCGTCGCTCGCGTTGACGAAATTAAGATCCGCTCCGAAGCCATCCTTCGCGGCCTCCCGATCGTCACCACCGAATCCGGCGCAAAAGCCACAGCCAAGGCCATACGGTATATTTCTGAAAATGATTGGAATGTAAAACCGATCCAAGAATACCATGCGTAAGGGGAAAGGAAAATATTGAAGTCCCAATTCCCCCGAAACGTACCCCCTTCGGGAGGCACGACCTTTCTCCACCATCAACGCTGAGCTCTCCGCCCTACGGTTGTGGGACACGGTTCTTTTTGAAAAAAGGTCGTGGTGCCTCACGGTACATTAATTCTTTCCGCTCCCCTAAGAGTAAGAACCCTTTCTAGCTGATTGAAAGGAAGGATTCCGGGACTCACGGCGGGGATCTTTTTCTTGCTCTTCAGCGGAGCGGCATCCGGCGCTATCATGATTTTGTGCAGGCGCTTAGATTGGAGGACGAAGGTTTCTAGCCGAGCCTCGATCACTTGCGGGAATGGGCTCCCGTCGCTTTCAATGGCCAGAAAGGGCAACGTTTCCATCTGCGAGGTAATCCGATCCATGGCCTTGTCTTTTCCGGCACCCTGCAGCAAGTGCTCGCGATCCATCACCAGATTGAGAATAGATTCGCTCAGCCGGTTGGGCATGCATCCAAAAGGCCCAATGGAAATCGATCCACAGAAATCCTTTCCAACTTCTGCCACGGGTCCACCGATAGTGAGAATCGCCTCGCCGATGAGGTTTTTGGAGATAAATCGGCTTCCGGCATCGACGAGGTGGTTCATCTCAATGAGCCGATGGGTATGCCATCCGGATTTCGCAAGAATGTTGTTCACATCCTTTTCGGCCTTGATCATGATTTTCCAGCGGACTTTGTTTTCGAGCCGAGCCTTCCTGCTGGTCAACAGGTCGTTAAGCTGATGGTCGAACTGGTAGTTCGTGTAGTGCACCCATTCGTGGACCGGTGCCACATGCGTGGCCAACCCCTGCTGCGCCAGGTATTCGGGGAGCCATCGCCGAGCCAACCCCTCGCTTCGGACATAGATCTCGCCCACCAAAAGCACCGTGGGCACCTCGCTCACCGGACGCTTCATCGGGATGCCAGCCAGGCTGTCCGCCGCCTTTTTCAAGGCCGTTCGCACCCCCGACCAACCCAAATTTCCCATCGAAAGCAAAATATCGTTAAAGATAGCATCAAGCTGCTCGGTAGCCTCTTTGGGGTTGCGGGCGTTCACGAGCATTAAGTTTCGGATATTCTGAAAACAGCCTGCAATCACCGAGGAATACCATCCGAGAAGCACAAACTCCGCACCCAGTCCAGCATAGCTATCGTCACTACTCAGCGACATAAAGGCAACGTCTTCCACCCCCTGCTTCGCCAGTAGTTTTTTCATGAACACCCGGTATTGCCCAAAGCGGCAGGGGCCTTCCGAGGTCGGCATGAAATACACTGTTATCTCGCCTTTAGGGCGGCGCTCCAGATAGCGTAAAAGAGCCCCCGTCGTGAGCTGTAGCGGGAGGCATTCTTTGCAAAGCGTGTTCCCCTTCCCCATTTTTAAATCCTCCTCGGACATGGCCGGAAGCGCCTCGGCGCGAACCCCGACCTTCCCGCAGGCCGCCGCAAATCCACGAATCAGCCAGTGGTTCATGGAGGGGAAAACCAGCTTTACCCGGGGATCGTTTAAGGAAACCTCTTCACCGGAACTGGTCGTGATAGTAAACTGCTTGTCGACCGTGCGGGAGATGGCCTGCGGACGGCGCGGCGATTGAACTTCCGTCCCAACGTCCTTCACGACCCGGTAGCGATCCACAATATCGAGGAAGGCTTCGATGCGTGTTTCGAGCCCTGCATCGGCGGTGTGGTTGTCGAGCTCCAGCGTCAGCGACGGCTTGCGGCCCAGAATATCCCGGAAAAAACCGACAATAAAGGAGTCGGGGCCACAGGAAAAATTGGTGATGTAGGTGCCAAACAGCTGGGGGTGTCGCTTGACGACTTCGGCACCCTTGAGAATGATCTGCCCCATCGACCAATACATACCGTCTTGCGGATCGACCTCTTTGAGATCCAGAAAATCCATGGGAATCAGATAGTATCCCCGCGACGCAAACTTGTGGGGAATCCCCTTGTTCGCTTCGGGGGCAAAGGCGTTGTAGGGCCGGCCAAACAGAACAATGCCCACGCGCTCGGGATCGGCCTCGATCTCGGCGAGCACCTCCCGACCTCGCCTGCGCATGGCATACTCCACCTTCTTCTGTACCACCCATGCTTTATCGAAGGCGCGCCTCGCCGCATCCGATGTGGCACCGAGCGTACGAGCCAGCTTGACGAGCTGCCCCTTAACGACCTCGGCCCCCTTGTTAAACTGCAAAAATGGCTTGTGGAAAGGAATGCTTCCTATCTCCTGCTCGAATGCTGCACTTAGCACAAAGGGTTCGCCCTGAACCAACGGGCAGAGCTTCGAGGGATAGTATCCATTCTCCACCTCCAACCCATGGATATGGGGAACAAAGAGATGATCCGGCCGCTTTTGTAGCAAGTTGTGAAAATAACCATGCGAAATTTCCAGCGGGAAGCAAAACGGCGCAGCGCGTGAGTCCACCCCCTCGGGATCGATCTCGTCTGGCAACAGGGTTTTGTAGCCGATGCCTTCGAAAAAATGGGAGAAGAAGGGATACAGCGTGTTGGAGAGAAAGCTCCGGTTGATCCCGACCGTCGGGGCGTCGTCCGGCAGGCCATCGGCAGCATAGTCCTTGAAGACCATCCGCTCGCGGAGTGCAACCAGATCATAGTCCCCGGCCTCCAGCTCAAGATGGTGCTGGAGATTGTAGTATCGGTTGCAGGCACCGCCAAACGGGATCACCTTCCCCTCGATTTTCACCCTGCTGATTTCACATCCAATATCGCACCTTTCCTTGCCGCCCTTGCAGACGAATGGCGCACGATAACCGACCTCCCGTTCGACCAATGCATCCAGGGAAAACACCCCCTCCTGCATAAGTCCCTGGGCGATTCGGTCCTGAACCTCGAGCGCCACGCCATACGCGCCCATCAGTCCCGGTTCCGGTGGCACCACAATCTCTTTTCCGGAAAGGGCCGCCATGGCAATCGGAACAGCCCGGTTGTAGCAGACGCCGCCCTGCATAAAGACCTTCTTGCCAACGGGACGCGAACCCTTCACCCGGTTCACATAGTTCATGCAGATGGAATAGACCAGTCCGGCCACTGTATCCTCTTTCGATACCCCCTCGTGGGAGGCATTCTTGATGTCGGACGAAATAAACGCGGCGCACTGGTCATTAAAATTGGGAGGAACCGTTCCCTTCATGGCCCATCCGGCAATATCCTCCATCTCGATCCCCAACGACTCCTTGGCGGATTCTTCGAGAAAGGAACCCGTTCCTGCCGAACACGCTTCGTTCATAGCATAGTCCGAAGCCACCCCGTTGGTGATAAATGTGTATTTTGCATCCTGCCCTCCAATTTCAAAAATAGTGTCCACTTCGGCGTCGAAATGGATGGCGGCGGTTGCATGCGCTATAATCTCGTTGATCACCCCATCGGTCAGTGCATGCAAACCCGCAATCTTTCTTCCCGAGCCTGTAACCCCCAGCCCCTCAATCACAATCTCCACCCCGCCCAACTGCCCACGTAGTGCGCGGTAGCAGTCCCTCGAAGCGCCAACAGGATCGCCGGCGGTTCGCAAATACTCAGAAGCCACGATCCGTCGGTCGGACTGCCGCACCACCACCGCCTTGGTGGTGGTCGAACCCACATCGAGCCCGAGAATGCACAAATCGCCATCCCGTGCCTCGCCGCGCTCCATCGTTGCAAACGTCACCCGCTCCTCGAAAGCGCCCAAGGCCGGGTGGTATTCAAACTGGGAACAGTGGGCTTTGAAAAGGTGATCCACGCACACCGCTTCCGTATCGTTGTCGAATGCCCACAAAGCCGTGCCCAATGCCTCGAAATAGGTCGCCTCGTCCGGCACCTCTAGCCCCTCGATATCTTCCCGAAGATACTCGATCATCACATCGTTACGGGTGGTTCCACCCACCACCAAAATGTTCTGTTTGGGAATGTTCTTTAGTAGCTCCAACACCTTGCCTGCCATCATCCGGCACAGCCCTGCCACCACCTGCCCTTTGGGGATTCCCTTGTTGGTTGCGTGGGTGCAGTCGCTCTTGCAAAACACCGAGCATCGTCCCGAAACCGGATAGGGCTTTTCCGAGCGTGCATACCGCACGGCCTCGTCGAGTCCCACATCCATGCGCCGGATTTGCTGCAGGAAAAACTCCCCCGTTCCCGACGCACATTTGTTGCCCGTGTAGACCTTGCCGATGCCTCCCTTCGCATCCAGCGTGTAGACAATGAACGTCTCCCCTCCGGCGCTCACGACGGCATTCATCTTCGGGTAGCGATCCCCGACAAAAACAACCGCATGCTCGATCGCCAGTGGTTCCGACACGGAGGTAAGATTTAGCAGGTGGCGTAGCTTCCGCCCAGTGGACGCAATACGATCAAACGATTCGAGGTCACGCGAGGCCAAGAGATCGAAAACCACCTTCTTAGGGTTCCCGTCATGCGCCCGCGATACCACGTCCACGACCTTGGGGCCTGATCCCGCCTTCTCCATCTCGACGATCGAAATCGTCGATGCTCCACAACAAACTCCAAGCACTTTCATGTTTTTACCTCCTGGTTAAACATGTGGCCTGCCAAAAAAGATAAAATCCTCTATCAGAATCAGTCCCCGTCCGCCTCGTTGCAGTGTGTAATGTATCCACTACACAGGGGGTTTACAATGCAGTTCACATAATTTCCCTAACGCTATTTCTGTGCCTATTTTTTTGTCATGCACCCATCGTGAAATCATTAAGGTTTTTTAAAATTAATTATCCAACCAACCGATTTTAGATTAATTAGACCTACAAATAATGCCTATCACGAAGTCATCATATGCTTAATATAGCTTAATTTAGTTAGAGCGCCGGATGGACGATTATAATCCAACGCCTTCACCTGCACCTGCTGCATCGCTTCCTGTACCTTCTTCGTCGTTTTATTCATATCCATGGTTTTTCATCCTCCCTAAAAATCTAAATTGATCGAAAGCATTGGATATACCTCCGTAAAACCTTAGGGTTTCTTTCGATCCAGATCGGAACCCGCCTAAAAACAGGGAAAAACCAAACCATGTATGCGCCATATCAGCACCGTTAAAGCGCGCATAAAAAAGAGGTACTCATTTTGAAATTCGAACATCTCCGCCACAAGCCACCTACCGAACTCAAGGAAGTGCGCCCTTTGGTGGTGGCCTGTAGCCCCCTGCGCAGCAACGTCAACCTTTCCACAATCTTTCGGACGGCCGGGTGCTGCGGTGTTAGGGAAATCATCGCCACCGGCAATGCAAAGCTCATTGGAAAGATTGCCCGCGACGGAGCGGAGCACGTGAAGCTCACGACCAAGAATAGCCTACCGCCCGTGCTGAAAAAACTAAAACGAGAGGGATACATGCTCGTGGGACTGGAGCAAACCACGAACTCCACGCGCCTCGCCGACTATGCCTTCCCGAAAAAGACGGCTCTCGTGGTGGGGTCGGAACGCGAAGGCCTTTCGGACGACTGCCTTGCCCTACTGGATGCCGTGGTGGAGATCCCCGTCTGGGGTATGCCCTATTCGTACAATGTGGCCACCGCCACCTCAATGGCACTCTACGAATACTGCCGCCAATATCCCGCAGGATAGGGACAAAAAAAACCGCCCGGGATTAAAGGGCGGCTTTCCAATCATTGGAAATTCCAATTAGCGGGCGTAGAATTCGACAACGCTGGAGATTTCGCAGACCACCGGAACCTCATCCCGATTAGGAAGACGGTTGAGCTCAGCGGTCAGCTCCTTATCGTTTGCCGTGATATACTCCGGGGTCTTGGCAACCTGTTGCGCGAGGACAAAGCTATCGAGTTCCTTGGATTTTTCACGAACGGTAATTTTATCGCCAATGTTCAATTGATAGGATGGAATGTTTACCTTCTTTCCGTTAACCCGGAAATGCGCGTGGGAAACCATCTGTCGAGCCTGGTAGATCGAGCGACAGAGACCGGCGCGCAGAACAACAACATCCAAACGACTTTCAAGCATCTGGATCATGACTTCACCGGTGTTTCCTTTTTTACGCGAAGCTTTCGTGAAGACGCCCCGAAGTTGCTTTTCGCTCATGTTGTACTGATAGCGCAGGCGCTGTTTCTCCGTCAGCTGGCGACCGTAGTCGGACTGCTTTCCACGACGCCGGCTCGGGCCGTGCTGTCCCGGCGGGTTTGGCCGACGCTCTAGGAATTTTTCAGATTTCGGGGAAAGAGCCACACCCAAACGACGGGCCTTCTTAATTTTTGGTCCATTATATTTCATGTTTTTAGGTTCCTTTCTTTTCCCGAGTGTATCCCTCTGAATTAAGCCGATTCTACCGGCCACTCTCTGTATAGGCAGACTAAAAATCCACCCCGCATTCTCATCCGAGCGCTCGCCCCGCACCGTGCGGTATTTATTTCTTTGGCGATGATCCTTCCGTTGGGATTCCGTTTTACGGGAAACAAGCGGGCATTTATATAGAATCACCCAAATGAGTCAACCCCGTTTGGGCGCAAATATTTGGGCTATTTCAATAATCGAAGGTCGAATTCGAACGGTTCCGGCGCGCCGATAGCCAGCTTGCCAAAATTCCGGTGGCTCGGATTAATCAGATAGTTGCTTTCTCCCGGCACCACAACACTGGGAACCTTGAGAACAACAGAGAGTCCCTCTGCCACCCAGGCATCTCCTATCCGCCGGGTGGAAGTCGGAGCCATGGAGTTTCGCCAATTCCCTGGAAGGGCCGCGAAATCAAGTGGTCGAGCCCACCGCGCATCAAAGCGCACAGGGATGCAGAGGTAATCATCCAACAACTCCGCCGCATCGATATGAACCAGAATTTCCAGCGCGGCCAGCGATTTAGATTCCGCCGCATAGACCATTGCCGTTCCCTGCGAATTCCAGCGCCCTCCATGCAACCGTGCCCCCTCACCGGAAAAGGCATCCCCCACGCGATGGGGTTTGATGATGCGCCAAGCGATCGGCACTAGGAGAAAACCCCATATTCGATCCGCCCGAGGAGGTTGAAGACCTCTTGGCAACCCAGTTCGGTATCCGCAAAACTAAGCGGAGGCTTCCCGCCGAAATAGGACCGGGGCGCCTTCAACCAGAGCAAGGCTCGTTCCTTATTCCCCAGCACCTCAATCGCACGCGTCAGCAAACGCGCAACCCGCGTCATCCGCTCGGACTGGTCGGTTGTCAACCGGCCCACCTGTATTTTCCGAATTAGCGTACGTTCGGCCACACCGGCAATCCGCGCCAGCTCTTTGCGACTGACCTCCAGCTCACGACCAAGTGCATCAACCATGCCCGCTGGCAAGCCTTCGTGCAACTCGGCAACCTGCCCCATTACATCGTCCGACTTGAAACCGACAATCTTCAAATCCGGTAGCTTTTTATGATCGGGAACGATTAGTGAGACTTCGTATTTTAATGCGGCTTCCTTCACGCAGACCTCCTGCATTTCCCATACATATTTGTTTTTCTTTATCTTTTTCATCGCAACCCCTTCTTATGTCATATGGCATTATTCATATTGCCATATGACTGTCAACATCTTTCACCCCCGAGGAAGGCTTGATTTCATGAACAAACAGAATAAAATCGGATCCCTATTCAGCAAATAAGGAGTACAAGAATCATGAAAACGAACAGGATGATTGAAGGAAACATGCTCATCGCCCAGAGCGGTGGCCCGACCGCCGTGATTAATCAGAGTCTAATCGGCGCGGTACTAGAGGCAAAGAAACACGCACCCATCAAAAACATCTACGGTGCGCTCCACGGCATCCAAGGAATTCTTGACGAAAACCTTATCGACCTGAAGAAAGAGACAAAGACCACCCTTGAGACCGTTGCCAACACCCCCTCCTCCGCGCTCGGTTCCGTACGGCGCAAACCCACTTCAGCTGACTGCACCGCAATTTTCAAGGTTCTTGAAAAATACAACGTCCGCTACTTTTTCTACATTGGCGGCAACGACTCCGCAGAAACCACGCACATCATCAACGAAGAAGCCAAGAAGGCGAAATACCAGCTTCGCTGCTTCCACATCTGCAAAACGATCGACAACGATCTCCGGCAAAACGACCACACTCCCGGCTTCGGATCGGCCGGCAAGTTCGTGGCGCAAGCCTTCATGGGCGACGATCTCGACAACCGCGCGCTCGGCGGCGTGAAGATCAATATTGTCATGGGACGCCACGCCGGATTCCTCACCGCCGCTGCTGCCCTTGCCCGACAGGATGAAGAAGACGGTCCGCACCTCATTTACCTCCCCGAACGCCCGTTCGCCATGAGCCGTTTCATCAAGGATGTCAAAGCCGTCCACAAAAAATATGGTCGCTGCGTGATCGCTGTATCCGAAGGCATCTCCGATGCCCGAGGCACAGCCATCGTCACCAAAGGCTCCGCCGGAAAGGAAGTCGACTCACACGGCAACGTGCAGCTAAGCGGCACCGGTGCCCTCGGCGATATCCTCTCGAAGGAGATCAAGGAAAAAACCAGTATCCTCCGTGTCCGTGCCGATACCTTCGGCTACCTCCAGCGCTCCTTCGCGGGATGCGTATCCGAAGTCGACGCCAAAGAAGCCTTCGGCGTCGGAGCCACCGCCGTCAAGGAAGCCATCAGCGGCAACAAAGATGGCAGCATCGCCATCAAGCGCAAGCCCGGTAAAAAATATGCCGTCGAATTCAAGCGCGTTCCCCTCAAAAGCGTTGCCAAAGAAACACAGCACATGCCCGGAAAATTCATCAACGCCGAAGGCAACCATGTGACCCAAGCCTTCATCGACTACGCCGCACCGATCATCGGCAAGCTTCCAAAAACTGGAAAGCTCAAACGCATTCCCGTGAAAAACAGATAATACCGAAAGGTCTTCTATTCACGCCTCGTGCCGCGTACCCAAACCTAGATTTTCATCCCCGCCGCCGGAAGCGCGGCGGTCGAGCAGGTCAATGCTTTTCCAGCGGCTGGAACGAAAGCGTAGCGTAAAACCGATCCCCAGAATAATAATATAGACCAACGTACACATCCAACTGGCATACACGCCGCCTTCGAAAACGAAGACGATCAACAGCTGTCCCACCACCAGAAAACCCCAAGCCACGGCCGACTGGAAATACATCACAAAATGGGTGTCGCCCGCACCCTTAAGTGCACCGGAAAGAATGATGGCGGTCGCATCGGCAATCCCCCAAATAGCCAGCATGACCAACAGGATTCGTACCGCCTTCACCAATTCCCCAAAAGGAACCGATCCGGACGCATCGCCCTCAAAAACATTCGTGTAGAACGCCGGAAACAGAAGAAAACTCAGGCTCACAATACCGACGTATCCTGCCCCGATTTTAAGTGCTAGCCAACCCATTCGCTCCGCATGGCCGGGTTGGTTGCGCCCGAGATACTGCCCCACCAAAATCGAGGCGGCCATGCCCATGCCGATCATCGGCATGAAGGCAATGAGGTTAATACTCAGCGCAATATTGCTGGCAATATGCGCAATCGGACCCATACGCCCGACTAGCAACACAAAGAGGGTAAAAGCCGCAACATCCAGAAACCAGTGGAGGCCGGACGGCAGACCAAAGCGAATCATGCGCGGGAACAGTTGGCGATCAAACCGAAAGTTACGAAAGGTTCCAAACTCGGCATTTGCGGTCTTGGAAAAATAGAGCAACGCAAAGATCAGCGGGCTGATCCACGAACCGATTACCGTCGCCCACCCTGCCCCGGCGATGCCCATTTCCGGGAAACCCCATTTACCAAAAATCAGGAGATAGTTGAGTAGTACATTGATGCTGTTCGCAAAAATATTGCACCCCATGATCACAAACGTTTTCCCGCGACCGGAGAAGAAACTGCCCAGTGCGGAGCTCAGCACCATCCCGCCTCCGCACCACATGAGGATTCTAAAATATTCCTCCTCCAGCACCAGCACCTCCGCACCATGCCCACTGAGGCGCAGCACCCAAATCCCGACCGGTACGAGCAGCATGATCAGCGGAATAGAAAGTAGTGCAAAAAAGATCCCTTGCGTCGTTGCACGTGCACAGCCCTCTTTATCGCCAGCCCCCCAAAACTGTGCCACAAACGTGTTGGTGAATCCCGCCAGCGCCATAAATCCACAGATCAGCGTAAAGAATAAAATCCCGGAAGGAAGCGATGCGCGAAAGGCATCCTCACTATACCACGAAAGAAAAAGTCGGTCGCAAAAATTCAGTACCGCAAACGTCCCTGAACTGATGATTAGCGGCCAGGCAATCTGCATCAACTCCCTCCAACCACCGAACGGTCGGGACTCTGGCTCCATGGTTTTCATAGGGCGCGCAATCTACGCGGAAACGCTGGAGAGAAAAAGAAAAACCGGCGGAATGTGGCATGGGTATCCTACCCATGTTCCTCAAAATTAAAAAATCGATCGGCGTTGCGAAAGGTGATTTCGGCAAGGGCTTCTTCGGAGATGCCGCGCAGCTCAGCGGCCTTGGCAAGGACATGGCGAAGGTTGGCGGGTTCGTTGAGTATTGTAGATGGAGGTTGCCTCTCCCTCCGGTCGTTGCTTTCGTTCCTCAAGCCTCGCTTCGCGTCCAGCTCCGTTTGGATGGGCTTGTGCGTTGCTTCAAGCTTTGCAAGGGGTAGACGAGCCATCTCTGCTTCCAAAACGGAGCTGGAAGCTCCGTCTACATTATGCGGAAAAATATCGGGGGCATCGGTTTCGATGAGAATGCGGCCATCAGGGACGACACGGATCGCAGAACCGGCCTTCTTTGCATTCGGACGGGTAATGGAACCTGAGAAGGAAATATAGGCTCCGCGTTTCACTAGCTCGGTCGCGACCTCAGCAGATCCGCCAAAACAATGGATAAGCATGCCACGCGGGATTTCACCAAATTGATCGAGCAATTCGATCAACCGTCCCCACGCACGACGACAGTGAATGGTGACTGGGCGATCAAATTTCCGGGCGATTTCAAGCTGGGTGAGAAAAACAGCCTCTTGCTCGGCGTCATTCCGGTTTTCCAGAGCACGGTCGATGCCGATTTCACCGACGGAGGCCTGTGGATAAGTTGTCAGTAAGTTCTCAAGGGTCTGAAAACACTGACGAGAACGCCCGCCAATGAACCACGGATGCAGCCCAAAGGCTAAATACGTATTCTTATACCTGTTAACAATATCTATAACTTTAAACCAATCATCCTCGCAGCATCCCTTGACCGCCATCTTCTCAACACCCGCCAAGCGAGCATTTTCCATCACTTTCTCAAGCATAGGGAGCAGGCGTTGATCCTGAATATGATTATGGCAGTCGAAGAGTCTCATCGGAAAGATGAATTATAAAAGATGAAAGATGAACTATGAAAGAGGGTCTGCGACAGCCTCATAAAAGGCCAACGCCGCTTGAGTTCCGTTTTTATCATTCATCTTTC
>JAUXGY010000267.1 GCA_030621805.1 Kiritimatiellales bacterium
CCAATTGGGTGTGATAGAGTTTTAAACCCCCTTATCAGGGTTGGCGATTGGGGCATGATCCAGAGATAAAAATTCGCCTGAGAGCTCAATAACAACCGCACCCAGACGAGTGTCCTCCCTACTTGACGAGTACCTGCAAAAAACGGTTAAGCGAGGTGATTTCAAGTCGTTTAAAGTCGGCGACATCGGTAGCTTGCACCAACCGCAACAGACGTACGAGCAAAAGGAAGACGAGTAGATAGACCAGTGCCAAACCGGCTAGTAGCGTAAGGTTGATCCAACCCTCCCCGAAGTGTTCGAACAAGCAAAGCTTCCCGGCAAGTCCATGGAAGACCATACCTTCAACTCCCAACACGGCAAGCATCCGAAAAACGAAACCCGCCGGAAAATAGATGCCGCCCAGAATACGGCGAAGCACGAGGAGGCGAGGCGCAACCGTGAGGATGAACGTACCCAGTACGGCACACAACCCTCCCCATATGCCCCAGCGAAGATGTACAATCAAAAGCCAGTCGAGGAAGAGGTTTACGGCAATTTGGAAAACCATCAGTGGCAGCATATTGTGCACCTTTTCCTTGGCCTTGAGCGCCATCGAAAGCGGAATAGAAAGCAGGGGCAAAAGAAGGATTAGACAGAAGGCCGAAGCTAGATCACCGGCTTCGTCCATTGCTCCTTGATAGATGATATGATAGGCCGCCGGAGCGAAGAAGGCTCCCAGCACGGCGAGAGGCAGGGAGGTCAGGGCCAAGAGTTTGTAGAACGAACTAATCAATCGGCCCAAGCAGTTTTCATCCTTCACGTAGGCCTCGGCGAAAGCTGCCGTAAAAAGTGCCAGCAAGGAGAGCGGGAAGAAGGTGACAATGGTGAACGGCAGGGTGTAGCCCAAGTCATACATTCCAGCTATTGTCGTTCCTCCCACGGCAGCAAGGAAGAAGATTTCTGAATACTTGAACATGGCCATACGGAGAATTGCACTCAGCATGGCCGTCCCTGAAAACTTCAGCGCGCGCCGCTTGCCGATTCCATACGATAGTGTTCGCCAGGAAAGCCCGCGCACATGGCGCACGAGGAGCATTGCACCCACGGAATAGACCATGCAGAGAGAGAACATCTGCACCAAGAATACGGTAGATACCTCGGAGCGAAAAGATAGCCACGCCGAAAGAACCACCAACCAGACGATGCCTTGGCTAATGGAGAGCAAGGTCACGGTACGCATCTTGAACATGGAAGTAAAAACCGTGGCAACAAACTCCTTGAACAACAACAGGCCCACCAGCCCGCTGGCTAGCAACAGATAGAAATGAAAGTGTTCAACGTGCTCCGCGTTGAACAGGTGCTGCAACGGATCCGCCAAGGTCAGCAGCGCGACTGCGACCGCGCATGTGGCCAGTAATTGCAGAACTGCGGATTTCCAAAGCAGGTGAACCAACCCGCGGCGGTTGCGATGGCTAGCCAGTTCTGGGATGTAGCGCATCAATGCCGATCCCAGACCCAAACCGCACAGCACCAGCAGGTAGGCGGCAATATTATTGACGAGGCTGTAGATCCCAAACTTTTCCTTGCCCAGTCCGTTGACCGTCAGCACGCTGATACCGAAATAGACAAAAAAAAGAACCAGCTTCCCCAGTACCATCCACGGAACCCCGCTAACGGCCTCGCGCGAAAAGAAGCCCCCCTCTCCTTCATGGAGTTCGTGGTTATGGGAATGGTCGGGCATATTGGAGCTTCCTCCCTAACGCTCACGTGCGCGTTCAATGCGCCGAGCGATGGACGGATGGCTGTGCATCAGGAACTCGACCCACGCCGATGGCTCCTTGTTGGAGAGGTTTTGGTCGGCCAGCTTCTCGAAGGCTGAAACCAGCGCATCCGGTGATCCCATTTTTTTGATGGCGTAGGCATCGGCCGCAAACTCGCGGCGGCGAGAGTGCATGTTGGCAAAGGGCATGGACACGAGGGAAAAGACAAACAGGCTGAAAATAAAGAGTGGTGCGGCTCCAATATCGTAGATCTGTGAAAAGCCGAGCAACCCGGAAAGTTGAGTCAGGCACAGGTGAGAAATATAGAACCCAACCAGCGCGAGCAAGGAACCGGTAAACATCAACCGCACAATATCGCGGTTTTTATAGTGCCCCACCTCGTGTGCCAGAATGGCCAAGATCTCTTCCTGCGAATATCCGGAAAGCAACGTGTCGGCAAGAATGATCCGTCGTGTGCGTCCGATGCCGGTAAACGCCGCGTTGGCGGTGTTGGTCTTGGCCTCCAGCCCCCACTTAAACACGCCGACTACCTTAATGCCCGCCTCCTCCATCATGGCATGCACCGCCTGGGTGAGGTCGCCCTCTTCAAGCGGTTCGAACTTATGAAACAGCGGCATAATCACCACCGGCATCAACGTGGAGAGAACCACACCGAATAGGATGTAGAAAATCGTGGCAAACAGCCACCACCAGTTCGGCATCCAGCGAAGCAAGGCATAGACCACCGAAAAGAGAAGCGTTGCCAGCACGAGGTCAATCATCAGAGACTTGAGAAAGTCGGCAAACCACTCGCCAAAGGTTTCGTTCGAAAGCTCGTAGTGACGTTCCAGCACGTGGCCGCTGTAGTACGAGAGAAGGAACATACAGGCCGCAAACCCGAACACCGTGATCGCGGTATAGGCCGCGTTCGTTGCAAACCAAAGGGACTCGCCAAAATGTGCGGTCAAACCGTCGGCCAACGCGGCGGAGGCTCCCGTAAACTGGAACACCGCCAACAAGGCCACCACCAGCAGAATCTGAACAATAAACAAACGGTTATGGATGGCATCGTACTCTTTCGCCATCACCTCACGTTCTGTGGGTTTGGATTTATCCATAGAATTAAAGCTCGCTTGAGTAGCCCACCAGCGTCAGCAAGCGGTCCAGCTCATCGTTATCGTGGAAATCGATTTCGAGCGCACCCTTCACCTTGCGGCCATTGGTCAGCGTCTTTGACGGCATAATGCGCACACTGGTACCGAAATACTGATGCAGCTCGTCGGAAAGGGTATGCAGGTAGTCGCTCGGTAGATCCGATTTTTCCGCACGCGGCTTCTTCGGTAGCATGCCGAGCTTCTTGACGATTTTCTCCAGCATCCGGACGGAAAGCCCCTCCTTGATGCAACGCTTGGCGAGCAGCTCCTTTTCCTTCTCACTATCCACGGCCAGCAACACCTTGGCATGCCCCACGGAGAGCAACCCCTCCGCCACATGCTTGCGGATGCGATCGGAAAGTTCCAGCAGGCGCAAGGCGTTGGCGACCGATGCGCGCGCCTTGCCCACCTGCTTGGCCACCTGCTCCTGTGTGAGATTAAATTTTTTCAGAAGCAGCGCATAGCCCTCGGCCTCTTCGATGGCGTTGAGATCCTCGCGTTGCAGGTTTTCAATCAGCGCAATCTCCAGCGCCTTTTCATCGGTAGCCTCCACAACAATCACCGGAATTTTTTTCAGCAGCGCGGCCTGCGCGGCACGCAGGCGGCGCTCCCCGGCAATCAACTCGAATTTGCTACCGATCTCGCGGACGAGTAGTGGCTGGAGCACGCCATGCACCTTAATGGAATCCACCAGTTCCGAGAGCGCGGCGGCATCAAAGTTACTCCGTGGTTGCCACGGACTGG
>JAUXGY010000343.1 GCA_030621805.1 Kiritimatiellales bacterium
GCGGATGGTGTACGGGCATTCATCGGGAAGCACCGGAACGATGGAACGCTCGGCCAAGTTGCCGTGGCCGATTTCGCGGCGGCTGGTCATGCCCAGTCGGCCGACCTCGCCCACGGAATACGGCGGGAAGTTATAGTGCAGGATAAAGTTCTTTTCATCCTTTCCGCCGGTTACAGCATCAAAGCGCTGGGACTCTTTCTTGGTGCCCAGCGTAATGGTGCAGATGGTCTGCGTTTCGCCGCGGCCAAAGATCGCCGAACCGTGCGTGCGGGGCAGTACGCCCACCTGTACGTCGAGGGGGCGAAGCTCCAGCATGCCGCGTCCACCGATGCGGGTTCCACCCTCGCTAACGTTTTTGCGGACGGTCTCTACTTCCAGATCGTGGAAGGCGTGGAAGAACTGGTCTTCGGTCATTTCCTCGAACAGCTCCTCCATCTGTGGCTTAAGTTCTGCCTTCAGCGCAGAAACTCCGTCTTGGCGTTCAATCTTGGCACCGATCTTCATCAGTTCTTTGAACTTCTCACCCACGAGTTCGCGAGCCTTGTCCAACAGCGTGGTGTCTTTTGCCGGAAGATCGAGAACCTTCTCAGGCATACCCAGCACCTTGCGCAGTTCAAGCTGAGCGTCGATAATCTTGACGACTTCCTCGTGCGCGGTTTTCATGGCTTCGATAAACTCGGCCTCGGGAACTTCCTTGGCGCTGCCCTCGATCATCATCACCTTGTCACGCGCACCGCAATAGGTCAGGTCAAGATCGCTAGCTTCGAGCTGCTCGTGGTTCGGGTTGATGATCCACTCACCGTCGTTACGGACAATGCGCACAGCGCCGATTGGGCCGTCGAACGGCAGATCGGTCAGCGTGAGCGCGGCCGAGGCGGCATTGAGGCTAAGAACATCTGTGTCCAGCGTACCGTCGCAGCTCATGAGCATGTTGTTAATCTGCACCTCGCGATGGAAACCATCGGGGAAGAGCGTGCGGATCGGACGGTCGGTGACGCGCATTGTGAGGATTTCCTTCTCGGAAGGACGTGCCTCACGTTTGATGTAGCCACCCGGAAAACGGCCGGCCGCATAAAATTTTTCGCGATACTCAACCTGGAGGGGGAAGAAATCGCATCCCTCGCGTGGCTCTTTCGCGGCAGTGACGGCGGAGAACACCACGTTCTCGCCCACACTACATGTAACTGATCCCGCCGCCTGCATGGCGAGCAGCCCAGTCTCGAAAATCATCGGCTTACCGCCGACTTCGAATTCAACTTTGGTTGTACCTTTCATAACTAATTGCGCGCCCTTTGTTCAATTTCCTGAAGAGCGCACCTTTCCTTTTATTTTGTCCACCCGTCCTGGGCGGCTCTTTTTAGAAACGGCGCAAGCCCTTTAACAATAAAGGGCTTGCGAACGAATACGATTTGTTGCATCCAAAAAGACGATTTTCTACGCAAGCCGAGTTTTTCAATCAACTCTTTGTAGCGTCCTTCGTCCTTTTTCTGCACATAGCTCAGCAGCTTGCGGCGTTTGTTGACCATCATAATGAGGCCACGACGCGAGCTGTGGTCTTTATTATGACCCTTAAGATGTTCGGTCAGTTCCTTGATGCGTGCCGTGAGCAATGCCACTTGGACATCGGCAGATCCGGTATCTTGTTCGCTACGTTTAAACTCGTTTTTAACTTCAGCTTTTACGGCTTGATCCACGTGTGGACTCCTTGTTTTATTTCTTTGGTTCTTCTAAGTAAGCGCGGAACTATATCCACCGCCCCAACCCATGTAAAGCATACTTTTCTCTGCTTTTTTCAACTATTTTCTGTTCGGAAAAACTCCTATTCAACACGAACAATGGTTCCTTCCACTCCCGCGCGGAATGAGTAGGTATCACCCTCGCGTTTGCCCTGCAAGGCCGCTCCGACCGGTGATTCGGGGGTAATCACCAGCACCTCGCGACCCTCCACCCACACCTCGGTTCCCCCGCCGCAATGGAGTAGAATAAATAGAGTTTTCTCTCCTCCCATATGGGTTTCCACCAAAGCCCCCGGTCCGACCGGTGCCCCAGAAAAGGAGAGTGGAACAAATGCGCGAAGCTCCTCCACCTGCTGCGCCAACCACTCAAACTGCTGCGCATGCCCGCGCGCCAGATACGACTGCTCCAACCCGCACGTATCCCACTTCGTCTCGGCCTTCGCCTCGATATGCGTGGCTCCTGCCGCCGCCGTCTCCTGCGCCGCCAGCTTCCGCCGAAGCTCTTCTTCCAGCTCCGCAATCACGGCCTTTAAAATTTTAAGCTTGTCCATACTACGCCTCCACCGCAAAGGGCTGGCACTGGGCGGCGAGCTGAGGACTGACGCGGACGAGAAGGTCGGCGTTGGCCCCTTCATATTCCTGCTCCAATATCGAAGCCGATTTCTGAAGGGCGGCGAGGAGCTTGCCCTCGCTAAGCGGAACGGAGAGCCGCAGTTCAACCTTACGCCCCTTGAGGCAGTCGGCCAGTTTATCAAAGAGGCAATCGATTCCCTCACCCGTTCGTGCGGAAACCGCTGCAGAGTGCGGGTGCAGATGCGCAAGCCGCCTTGCAGTATTGCGCCCTTTTTCGGAATCAATCTTGTTAAAAACATAGAGCATCGGCTTTTCAAGCGCACCGATTTCATCAAGCACCGTGTGCACCGCGTCAATCTGCGTATCGACCTGAGGGTGCGCGGCATCGACCACATGAACGATCAGATCGGCCTCGACCACCTCTTCGAGTGTGGC
>JAUXGY010000235.1 GCA_030621805.1 Kiritimatiellales bacterium
GCCTCCGTCCGTACCACCACCACGGCGGGCATCACCTTCTCCACGGCATCGGCAATGGCATTGCTAAACTGCCGGGCCGGATTGCTTCCCAGGATCGGCCGCTGCCGAGGCGAAAATCCTTTTTCCTCGATGGTCACGACTTCTGGAGAAATGGCATTCAGCCGTTCACGGCGCACGACCGAGAACAACGCACCCAGCACTATTACCGAGCAAAAGATAATTAATATCCATTTCCGGCTCATGGCCTACTCCGCGTCCTTCGGTTCGAACGGCACGGCCTTGAATTCGCCATCCTTCTTCACGAGCTTTTCAATCTTCTGCTCCACCTCGTTGAGCTTTTTCGTGCAGAGGCCGACCAGCTTGGAGCCCTCCTCGAAATGCTTAATCATAGCCTCAAGGCTCAGCTCTCCGCCCTCCATCTCTCCGACCAGCTCTTCGAGCCGACCGAGCGATTTCTCAAAATCTGCGCTTTTCTTTTCCGCCATAATCCCTCTCCTAAAGAAACGTCTGTCTACTCTTTTTCCGTAATGTTTGAAACCACTTTTCCATCTGCAAGCTGGGTCACGATCGTTTCGCCAACCTCCACCGCATCGGTACTACGGATCACGGTTCCGTCGGGCTTACGGGTCAGGCTATAGCCGCGCCCCAGCACCGCCAACGGATTGAGTAGGCGAAGCTGCGAATCGAGGCGAACGAGCAATTGCCGGTCCGCTCCGACCTTTTGTTCCATCCGATGCTCCATCGCCATGGTCAGCTCATCAACGCACTGCTGCGCCTGCCGGGCGGCAAACCGCAGCGAGTTGCCCATCTGCGCATCCAGGGCCTGAATCTTCTGCCGGTGCCGCTGCAACAGGTTTTCCGGCTCGCGAAAAACATAGCTGTGCGCCGCCTGATTAAGCCGCAACCGGAAATCCTGTGCCAACGTTTTGAGGCTTTGCCGCAGGCGGCGTTCATGCAACGAAAGAACCCCTTCGAGATCGCCCTTCTCGCGCACCGCCAGCGCGGCGGCGGCCGACGGCGTCGGTGCGCGCACATCCGCCACAAAATCAGCGATCGTAAAATCAATCTCATGGCCCACCGCCGAAATCACCGGGATGTCCGACTCAAAAATTGCCCGCGCAACGACCTCCTCGTTGAACGCCCAAAGATCCTCGATGCTCCCACCGCCGCGACCAACGATCAGGAGATCGATAGTAGAGCAAGCGTCTCGCTTGCTTTCCGAGCCGTCATGAAGCAAGCGAGACGCTTGCTCTACTTTATTGAGATACGTAATCGCTGCGGCGATACTTTTGGCGGCGCTTGGCCCTTGCACCGTAACGGGGGCGAGCAGGATTTCGATGTTTGAAAACCGACGTGTCAACACGTTGATAATATCACGAATCGCCGCGCCTGTTGGGGAAGTCACCACACCGATCTTTTGTGGCAACAAAGGTAGCGGTTTCTTGCGTGCCTCGTCAAAAAGGCCCTCCGCCTTGAGCTTGGCCTTCAGCTTTTCAAACTGTTCCTGCAGGCTGCCCTTTCCCGCCTCCTCCATTTCGGAAGCGATCAATTGGTAGCGGCCATTGGCTTCATACAGACTTGCCCGCGCGAGCATCTGTACCTGTAGCCCATCCTTCGGCGTGAATACCACGCGGGTATTGTCATTGCGGAACATGGCGCACGACACCGCCGCATCCTTGTCCTTCAGCGTAAAATACCAATGGCCGCTCGAATGGATCGTTACGCGCGAAAGCTCGCCCTCCACCCACAGCTCGCCCACGCCGGACTCCAGCACCATCCGCGCCTTGCGGTTGACTTCGGCGACCGAGTAGATTTTCCGTTCAGAACTCATAGAGCGATGCGCAAGCGCTCGATCGAATTGGCTTTCCCCGTCTTCATATTCACATCGACAATGGCCCCTTCGAGGGTGGGATCACCTTTGGCGACGTCGAACTTGTGCGGGACGCCGGTGAGGAATTTCTTGAGGACAGGTTCGACCTGACGACCCAAGACGGAATCCTTCGGGCCGGTCATACCGAGGTCGGTGATGTAGGCCGTGCCGTTTTCAAAAACGGTTTCGTCGGAAGTTTGGCAATGGGTGTGCGTGCCGAACACGGCGGAGACGCGGCCATCGAGATAGCGCCCCATCGCCATGCGCTCCGACGAGGCTTCGCCATGGAAATCGACAAAGACCACTTTGCCGAGGTCGAGGTTTCCGTTGAGCAACTTGTCGGCCTCCTGAAAGGGGCAATCATAGTTGGGCTGCATGAAGACACGGCCAATCAGCTGGATGACCACGAGCGGGCCTTCGGGGGTTTCAACCCGCACCCAGCCCTTACCCGGCGCACCCTTGGAAAAGTTGGAGGGGCGGATAATGCGCGGTTCGAGGTCAATCCCCGCCACCATTTCCTTGGCATCCCAGGCGTGATCGCCCAGCGTAACGACATCCGCACCCATGTTTAGCAGCGACTGTGCCATCTCCAGCGTCGGGCCGCGTCCAGCCGCCGCATTTTCACCGCAGGCAATCACGAAGTCGACTCGCCCCTCGGCCTTCAGCCTATTCATCACCTGCAAAAACGCCGCGCGTCCCGGCTTCCCGACGATATCACCAACCAATAAAACCTTCATGCATTCCTCTCCCAATAATTGGAGGGGAGTGTACATAAAAGACCTAAGGGTGCAACGTGCGAATGCAGAGCAAGCGTCCCGTCTGCTTAAACGCGCGGGACGCTATTTCTACTAATTCCTAGTCGAGTAACTGCGCCTTTTCGACGAGGCGGATGAACTCGGTGCGGTAGCCTTCGAGGTCGGTGCCCTTGGCGTATTTGGCGCGACGAAGGAGTCGGTCATAGCTGGCGGAACCTTTGTATTCGGAATCACGCAACAGCAGCCCAAACTCGGCAACCGCGCTGGCGAAGCGAATGTTTTCGGAGGCCTTATCTGTTCCCAAATCAGCCGCATTGACTGACTGGACGATGAGCTTGCTGGTATCACCGGCGGGCTGTTTGTAGCGAAGCTTGACGGTCATCAGCTCGTCGCTCTTCACCAGTCCGGTCACCTGATATTTCAGGTCGCCGCCCGAGGAAATCTCTTCCAACGAGGTGGCGGGGATCAATTCATACAAGGCGGTGACGGTGTGCCCGGCCCCGAGCTCGCCGGCATCTTTGGTGTCGTCGGCAAAGTCCTCTTTGGCCAACATGCGGTTTTCATAGCCGATGAGGCGGTAGGCCTTGACCTGCGCCGGGTTAAACTCGACCTGAATCTTGACGTCCTTTGCGATGGTGACGAGGGTTCCACCCATTTCGGTGACGAGCACCTTCTTGGCTTCGAGGATATCGTCGATGTAGGCATAGTTTCCGTTGCCCTTGTCGGCGATTTTTTCCATTTTGGAATCCTGATAGTTGCCCGTACCGAAGCCGAGTACGGAGAGGAATACCCCTGATTTGCGCTTTTCCTCGATCATGCGGATCAGCGCACCGTCTGAACTAACGCCGACGTTGAAGTCGCCGTCGGTGGCGAGGATGACGCGGTTATTGCCCTCTTTGATGAAGCTTTTGATTGCCGTTTTATAGGCCAGCTCGATCCCGGCACCGCCTGCGGTGGAGCCGCCGGCATTGAGCCGGTTGATGGCATCGAGAATACGGGCCTTGTCGGACGTCGGTTCCAGCACAAGCCCCGCAGCCCCGGCGTAGACGACCATCGATACGCGGTCTTCCGGGCGCAGTTGCCCAACCAATAGACGCATGGCAGATTTGAGCAACGGAAGCTTGTCGGGGGAGTTCATCGAGCCTGATACATCCAGCAGGAAGACCAGATTGTTCGGTGGCAGGTTTTCTGTTTCGATCTCCAATCCCTGAAGCCCGATCAGTGCCAGTTGGTGTTGCGCATTCCACGGGCACGCCGTCAGTTCCATGGTTACCGCGAACGGGTCTTCACCCTTCGGTTGCGGATAGTCATAGTCGAAATAGTTGATCATTTCC
>JAUXGY010000182.1 GCA_030621805.1 Kiritimatiellales bacterium
GCTGCCGCTGAAGCGATTAACCAGGCGTTGGTGGATGTGGCCGAGCAAGAGAGAATCGGACAGACCGGTGTGGCCATACGCGAACGCGACAAGCGGGTGGCCGTTGCGGCCGCCACCGCCGAGGCGGAAATTGGCGAAGCGTCTGCCGACCGCGACCGCCGCTCCAAATCCGCCGGACTCGATGCCGAGGCCGCGCTGGGTGAAACCGAAGCACGTGCTAAGAAGGCCTCTTACGAAGCCAACCAAAACGTGGCCGAGCAGGAAGCCCGTAACCGCGCCGAGTCCGCCGCACGCGATGCCGATGGTGCGATTCGCGTGGCGCAGGAAAACGCCGAGAGAAAAGCGGAGGAAGCCCGTGCCGAGCGCGAGACGGCCCGCCTTAATGCCACGATTGTCGTTCCGGCCGAAGCCGATAAGGAACAGACCATCATTTTCGCCGAAGCGAAGAAGGCGCAAACCATCATTGATGCAGAAGCAAGCAAGCAACGAGTGATTATCTCTGCCGAAGGTGAGCAGCAGCAATTGATCATTTCGGCGCAGGGTCAGAAGGAAAGTTTAATCCGCGTTGCCGAAGGGGAAGCGGAAGGAACCTTGGCGAAGATGAAGGCTGAGGGTACCGGTGTGCAGGCGATTCTCGACGGCAAGGCGAAGGGTTATGAGGCACTCGTCGGTGCGTGTGATACCGTAAACGAAGTGGCCTCGCTGTTGTTAATCGAGAAACTCGAAGATATTGCTCATGTTCAGGCAACGGCAATCCAAAACCTTCCGATCGAAAAAGTGATTGTCTGGGACGGCGGCGGAAAAGACGGCGGCGGACTCTCCGGCTTGGGAGGCCGTTTGATGGGGGCCTTGCCACCCATGCATGATCTGGCCAAACAGGTTGGACTCGATTTGCCCGATTTTCTTGGAACTTTGGGGGATGAGCAGAATAAGAAAAAGGGCAAACCGGAATCGGCCACAAAAGAACCCGCAACGGAATAAAATACCACCCCTTGGGAACCACAAAGCCGCCCCGCATCCGCCGGGCGGTTTTTTTATTTCTCCAGCGCTTCGAAACCTTTGTCGAGCAGCTTGCGTGAAGTCGCGTTTCGCGTGGCTTTGTCGGGACTTCCGAGTACGACGGAAACCACGCGCTGGCCGTTGCGTTCAGCGGTGGCGGTGAGCGACCAGCCGCCGATGCCGTGGTAGCCAGTCTTCAGTCCGTCGCATCCCGGATAGGGATCCCTTCCCACCAGTACGTTTCGGTTTGCGAGCATGAACTTTTCCTTGCGGATGGGGCCGAGCGGTAGATAGGTCACCTTGGTACTCGTATAGCGCAGGGTTGCGGGATGGCGCAGGCAGGCCAGACTGAGAATGGCAATGTCGTATGGCGTACTAATGTCCGGTTGTTTTCCTTTGCCGGGGGGCAGTCCGTGTTCGGAGTGGTAGACCGTCGAGTTCATTCCGAGCTCGCGCGCTTTTTGGTTCATCATGTCCACAAAGGCCGCCTTGCTTCCGGCCACATGAATGCCCAGCACCCGGGCGGCATCGTTGGCGGAGTGGATCACCAATGCATTGAGCAGATCGTCCACCGTGAAGGCCATCGATTCGCGCGTGTCGAGATAGGCTTGCGACCCTCCAACACTCGTGCCTTCTTTGGTAATTTTCACTTTGTCATTCAGGTGGATGACGCCTGAATCAATCTGGTCGAGCACGATCAGCATCGTCATCAGCTTGGTGACGCTGGCGGGGTAGCAGTACGTCGTGGCTCGGTTTTCGTAGAGAATTTTTCCAGTGCGGGCATCCACCACGATGGCGCCGCGATAGGGGGATCCTTTAAGTTCGGGGTAAACCTTCGAGGTGCGGCGGTTGGGTCGGTCGGAGCGTAGGTAGCCCTCGATCGTGCCGGGCACGGCAATCGTTTCGCGCACAGGGATCGGAGCCATCTCGACTACTTCGACGGGAATCGCCCGCGGCTCTGGGGCTGCATCATCAACCTTCGGCGTAGGCGCTGGAATGGTTTCGACGGCCTCGCTTGGAGGTGCGGTTGGTTTCGGAGTTTCTTGCCGGTCGTCGCGGTTGCCCAATACGATGGCAAACACCAGCACATGCAGGGCGATCAGGACGGCGGCGATGACTGTGACGTTGCTTTTCTTCATATTAAAATGTACCAAGTTGTAAAAAGCCGAACATCTGAAGGAATTCATGCACGACATACAATACCAATTTATAAAAAACATTATCGAGGGTGCACAAACCAACCCAAAAAAAAGAGGAAAGGCCTTCGCTTCTTCCAACATTGCCCTCTGCAAATATTGGGGAAAACGGGACGCCGAACTGAATCTCCCGATCAACTCCAGCCTTTCCATTTCCCTCGGCCATCTCGGCACTCGCACCGAGTTGCGGGTACGCGACGGGGACATTACTTCTGCGAAAGCTGAAATTACTAGGCTCGAAGCTTTCGTAGAAGTGATGCCCTCATCGCTTTTCCGTAGAAGCGATGCTCTCATCGCTCCATACGTTGCCTCTGAAAAGCATGAAACCAACTATTTCGACCCCCGTGAACCGACCGCTCACCTTGCGGGGAACCTGCCTCATTGGCGGCAAGATGGAGGTCTCTACTTCGTAACCTTTCGTCTTGCAGATTCGTTGCCAGCAGGAAAGCTGAAGGAACTCCAGTCCGAGAAAGACCTTTGGCTTCAGCAAAGTCCTAAACCGGCAAAAGATTCCGAAGAATATACCCCATGGCAGAATGAATATAAACGGCTATTCCAAGATCGTGTGGATGGGTGGCTGGATGCGGGGCAAGGAGGTTGCATTCTTGAGGATTCCAGTGTTCGGGACGTGGTGGAGGAAACGTTGTTCCATTCCGATGGTAATCAATACCGCCTCGATTCATTTGTTGTTATGCCAAATCATGTGCACATTTTGGTTGCTCCCTTAAAGGATTGTTTGCTCTCGGATATTGTGAAGGCGTGGAAATCTGTTTCTGCTCGGAAGATCATGAAGATGGCAGGAATGGAGGCTCCTGTTTGGCAAAAGGAATATTTTGATTATATCGTCCGCTCGCCAGAGGGATTGGAAAAGTTTAGGGAATATATTTGCTCAAATCCACAAAGGCTTAACCACCGGAAACGCGATGAGGGCATCGCGTCTACGAACGCTGAACCTCTGAAATCCGCGCCATCCACTGAAGCGATGCTCTCAACGCTTTCCCATGGACGTGCAGATATGGTTTATCTAAATGGAAAGCTACAACCCTCCGACTCTTCATTTGCTAAACGTATTTCCGCCTTTCTCGACCTGTTCCGACCAATGCTTGGAAACGCAGCATTCGAGGTGCGTACCGAAAACAATATTCCAACCGCCGCCGGGCTGGCATCGTCGGCATCGGGATTTGCGGCGCTGGTGATGGCACTCGACGATTGGGCGGGGTGGGGGCTGGACAAAAAGAAGCTATCCATACTGGCCCGGCTCGGTAGTGGCAGTGCATCGCGGTCTATTTATAATGGGTTTGCTCAGTGGAATGCCGGAACGCTTGCAGACGGAACCGATTCCTTCGCCGAACCGCTTCCCGAAACATGGCCAGAATTCCGCATCGGCATCCTCGAACTTTCCTCCGCCAAAAAGGCGGTGGGCTCGCGCGATGGCATGAACCGAACGGTCGAAACCTCGGCACTTTATAAAAGCTGGCCACAGCAGGCCGCCGCCGATCTTGAGATAATCCACACAGCGATCATTGACCACGATTTTTCAACCCTTGGAAAAACCGCCGAGCGTAATGCACTTTCGATGCATGCCACCATGATGGCTTCATGGCCCCCGCTCATCTATCTCCAGCCCGAAACCATCGAACAGATCCACAAGGTCCAACGCGTCCGCGCCGAAGGCTTGGAGGTCTACCTCACCATCGATGCTGGTCCCAACATCAAGCTCCTCTTCCTCAAAGAAAACGAAGTCGCCGTCGCCGCCGCCTTCCCCGGTCTGAAAACCATCAACCCTTTCAATTAAGAGACGTTTATGGAAAAGGCGAACCAACGCGGGATACGGGTGTCGGGTAAAATCTACTCGGTCGACGAGGTGATTAATGAGGTCGTGAACATGTCCGTTACCCCGACCACGTCGAATAAAATAGGCTCAGTCATCCTGTTCTCGGTTTTATTTGCTGTGTTGAGTTATCTTGGCTGTCCATTGGGTGGTGTCGGTTCGGTTGTCTTTGCTTTGTTGGTTCATGAGATAGGGCATTATGTGGGGATGCGGCTGGCGGGGTGGCCGAGGGCGGGGATTGTGGTTGGCATATTTGGTCCACTGGCGGTCGGTGCCGAGGGAGTGTCTGCCGGAAGAAAGGCCGTTGTGGCCATATCGGGGCCTGCTTTTGGATTGCTGGTTGGTTTATTTTCCGTGGGGGTGCACCACCATTTTGATTCAACGATAGCCTTGAACCTTGCCAGAACCCTCTTCCTGTTGACCGCGATTAATCTTCTTCCCTTTAAGCCTTTCGATGGTTCCGTTGTTATTGAGCATTTACTTTTTGCACGCCATCCAAAGGTGCAGATGGGATGTTTAATCGCCGAGGGGCTTTTTCTTGTATTAATGTTCGTTGCGTTGATGTATCGCGACCTTGTTTTTCTCGGAGTCATATTTTGTTTTTATGGAACGGCCATGTTCATGGGAGTCAAAAAAATCGATAACATGAGCGACATGGTTGTTCGGTTGAGAAAAGAAGCCGCAGACGATTTTAAGCAGGGTCGATACGCTCCCGCTACCATTGTTAAAATGCAGTATTCGCTGTTAATGTTTGATCTGCTCAATCAAGCGATGTTGACGGCTTTTCTTCGTGAACTATGGGACGAGGCCTGGGAAGTTCAGGCCTCGGTTGCTGAAATATTTTTTGTTGTGACGGTGTATGCAATGCTTGTTCT
>JAUXGY010000263.1 GCA_030621805.1 Kiritimatiellales bacterium
GCCTCCGACTTTTATGGAAGAAGGCGAAAATACTACCTCGCCTCTCTGTACATTGAGAGTTCAACCCGTTTCGAATAGCCCAATGGAGCAGGATGCTCCATCTACATTAACCGGAAGGATGGTGCAATTATGAAAATTGGATTCATAGCGATGAGCGGTATCCGCGCGTGCGATACCGAACTATTGGAACTCGGACTCACCCTCCCCGGATTTGTGGAACGCAGCAAACAGATTGCATCGCTACCCAGTCTTGGGTTGCTAACGCTGGCGGGTATGACGCCTACACATCACGACATCCACTATATCGAAATTCCCGATCTCTCCGCCGAAGATGGCGAACTCGAACGTTTCGATCTCGTGGCCATCTCCAGCTACAGCGCACAGATTAACGAGGCGTATGATCTGGCCCTGCGCTACCGTGTGCTGGGCACATCGGTGGTGATGGGCGGGACGCATGTGACGGCCCTTCCGCATGAAGCGCAAAAGTATTGCTCCTCGGTCATTCTCGGCGAAGGCGAGGCCGTCTGGAGAGAGGTGATGGAAGATGCTCAGAAGGGATCGCTCAAGCTGATCTACGATGCGCGTAATCTGAACTATAGCCTGGCGGATGCACCCATGCCCGCCTTTGAGTTGCTGGATATTTCCAAGTACAACCGCATCACGGTGCAGACCAGCCGGGGCTGTCCGCACAACTGCGAGTTTTGTGCCGGTTCCAACCTGATCAGTTCATGCTACAAACAAAAACCTGTTGGAAAGGTACTCGCCGAGATCGATCGTGTCTGCGAAATCTGGCCACACCCGTTCATTGAGTTTGCCGACGACAACAGCTTCGTCAATAAGGCCTATTGGAAGCAACTGTTGCCCGAACTCAAGAAGCGCCGCATCAAATGGTTCACCGAAACCGATCTCTCCGTCGCCGAAGACCCCTACCTACTTCGAATGATGCGCGACTCCGGCTGCGCCCAAGTGCTCATTGGCTTCGAAAGCCCCACCGCCGCGCCACTCAATGGGCTGGAGAAAAGGGCCAACTGGAAGCGGGATCGCTTTGCAGAATACAAGCAGGCTATCCGCACCATCCAGTCGCATGGCATCACCGTGAATGGATGTTTCATCGTTGGCCTCGACGGACAAACCACCGCCGTTTTCGACGACATCTACGACTTTGTCCGCGACGCCGAACTCTACGAAGTTCAGATCACCATCCTCACCCCGTTCCCCGGCACGGCGCTGTACGAACGGTTGAAAAAAGCGAACCGATTGATCGAGCCGACCAACTGGAAAAAATGCACCCTCTTCGACCTCAACTTCCGCCCGCAAAACATGACGGCGGACGAGCTCCGGGAAGGCTTCCACGGCCTCACCAAAAAGCTCTATTCCGACGTCTTCACCCAATGGCGGCGAGACACCTTCAAGCAAAACCTGCGCACCATAAAAAAGAAGACGCCATTGGACAAAATGGCTTTAGCTGTATAGCGTAAAAAAAACAGGGGAACTCCATGAAAAACAGGATTCAACTTTCACTGGTGACGGACAACAACCGCACCGAAATCGACCACATCCGCCACGAGGTCTACGCCCGGGAGCTAGGGCAATTCGAACTGCGCACCGACGGTATCCTTCAGGACCGATCAAAAGTCGAAAGCATCTACATCACCGCCACTGAAGAAGGCAAGCTGGTCGGCTTTGTTGGCATTACTCCGCCCGGCAGCCCTCGGTATTCCATAGACCACTATCTTTCCCGAAACGATATTCCCTTTTCTTTCGGCGAACATCTATACGAAATTCGCGCGCTCACGGTGATCGATCCCGCACGGGGCTCGCTGGTTGCCCCGGCGTTGATGTACGCGGCGTTTCGCTGGGTGCAGGTTCATGGAGGGACGCAGCTCATGGCCATTGGCCACCGAAAAGTAGCGGATATGTATTTGCGGATGGGTATGCAAAGGGTTGATCGCAGCTTTCGGTGCGGCCCACTTAAATATGAACTGTTGGCCGCCTCCGTTGATGCCATCGATACCGAACTGACACGGTTCAACGCTCGGCTCAACCGGCTTGAAAAGCAAGTGGAGTGGAAGCTCGACACCCCCTTCCGCCGTCCGACAAAATGCTACCACGGCGGCTCGTTCTTCACCGCCATTGGCAATGGCTTCGACGACTTGAACCGGCGCAATACGATCATCAACGCCGACGTTTTGGATGCATGGTTCCCTCCGTGTCCAGCCGCGCTACAAGCGTTGCATGAACAGCTTGACTGGATGGTACGAACATCCCCGCCCAACCATGCGGAGGGATTGGTTAAAACCATTGCCAAGACTCGCGGGGTTGATGCTAAATGCATCCTCCCGGCAGGCGGTTCCTCGCCCTTGATTTTCTTGGCCTTCCAACATTGGCTGAAGCCGGACTCGCGCGTGTTGCTGCTCGATCCGACCTACGGGGAGTATGCGCATGTGCTCAACAAAGTCATCGGATGCCGCGTCGAGCGATTCAAGCTGCAACGAAACGAAGGCTACCGGCTGAATACCGGGCGGCTCGCCAAAAAACTGCAAGAGGACTTCGACCTGCTGGTGTGGGTCAATCCCAACAGTCCCACCGGGTGCCATGTTCCCCTCCCGGAAATGGAAGATCTGTTGCGCCAATGTCCGCCCTCCACCCGCATATGGATCGACGAGACCTACGTCGAATATGCAGGGCACGGACAATCCTTGGAAACCTTCGCGGCCCGGAGCGCAAACACGGTGGTCTGCAAATCGATGTCCAAAGTCTATGGCCTGAGCGGGCTGCGGGTTGGCTACCTTTGCGGACCGCCCGAATTGCTCGAACCGTTGCGTTCCCTTACGCCGCCGTGGTCGGTCGGCCTTCCGGCGCAGGTAGCCGCGGTCCATGCGCTGCAAGCGTCCGGCTACTACGAGGAACGCTACGAAGAAACCCATCTGCTCCGTATAAAACTGGTGAAAGGACTCCGTCAACTCGGCATCCAGGAAATCGTTCCGGGCGTCGCAAACTTTATCCTGTTCCATCTGGAAAGCGGCCACCCTGATTCCGCAAAGGTAATCAACCGATGCCGCGAGCATGGATTGTTCATCCGCGACGCCGCCGAAATGGGCACCGGGATGGGCGACCGGGCAATCCGCATCGCGGTCAAGGATACGAAATCAAACGCCCGCATGCTCCAAATACTCGAAAGCTCCCTTCAAACAATTGCATGCAAGCCACTTTACAGCAGACCGGTTAAAGGGGTCCAATGCACAGGGAAACTTGGAGAAAAACGATGAGAAAAGTATCGGGAAAGCATACACAATGGCTGAAGAAGGAGTTGCCTGTCCTGGAAAATGAACGGGTGATTTCTTCCGAGGTCGCGGGACGGCTGACGGCCTACTACAATGAAAACACGGCGAGCGGGATGCACTGGGCAGTTATTGCTTTTTCTATCATTGGATCGCTTCTGATGGGCACGGGGATCATCCTGCTGTTTGCCCATAACTGGGACGAACTGGGGCGGCCGACACGGGCCTTGCTGTCGTTCTGCCCGCTGTTGATCGGGGCAGTTTTAAGCCTTGTTGCGCTGATAAAACAGGGAGGTACCGCATTGCGGGAATCGGCAGGGCTCTTCCATTCGCTCGCGGTCGGGGCGGCGATTGCGCTGATTGGACAAACCTACCACCTACCAAGCGATACCCCCGCGTT
>JAUXGY010000368.1 GCA_030621805.1 Kiritimatiellales bacterium
TCTGCCGACCACCACCGAATGGGAATATGCCGCGCGGGGCGGCCTGCAAGGCAAGCGCTTCCCGTGGGGTGATACCATCAATCACAACGAGGCGAACTACCGAGCGAAGGGATCTGCATATTCCTATGACACCAGTTCCTACACGAATAACACTTCTCATCCCTCGTATAATGCTGGCGACTATCCGTACACGAGTCCGGCGGGAAGTTTTTCCTCGTACGGGTATGGGCTCTATGAGATGTCTGGAAACGTATGGGAGTGGTGCAACACCCCGTCGGGTTCGCGCCGGCGCCTCCGGGGCGGGGGTTGGAACCGCAACGCGCTCAACGCGTGTTGCGGCTTCGGGTACTGGGACTGCCCGGGCCACGAGGGCCACGGCGTCGGCTTCCGGGCTGTCCACCGTTAGGGCCACTCCGAACCCTTCCGCGCATGGAGCGGCACGTTTTGGAGTGCGGTGGCTCGACACCGCTTTTAAATTCGGTTGAATGGGAAAACAATGAAACGAGGTGGAAATTTATTTAAAGAGGTGGTTGATCTGCCGCAGGGCTTCGTAGAGCACAACGGCGGCACAGTTGGATAGATTAAGGGAGCGAACATGGTCGAGCCTGATCGGGATATTGCAGACCTGTTCGGGAAATCTTTCCAGTAGGGCATCGGGCAGGCCGGTGGCCTCGTTCCCGAAGACGAGGTAGTCGCCGGGGGCGTAGCCGGCTTCCGAATAGCTTTGGTGCCCGGCGGTGCTAAAAAAATATTTTTGGCCGCCCGCATTTTGTTCAAAAAATGCTTCGAGGTCGGGATAGATGCGCAGGTCGACGGAGTCCCAATAGTCGAGCCCCGCGCGGCGCAGCTTCTTTTCGGAAAGGTCGAAGCCGAGTGGTTCAACCAGATGAAGCACCGTTCCAGTCGCGGCGCAGAGCCGCGAAATATTTCCTGTATTGGGAGGGATCGAGGGTTCGACCAGCACAATGTTGAACGGAACTTCCGGCCACCGAAAGTCCAGCTCCACCCGCTTGCGCTCCGCGTGCCGCATCTGCTCGTTCTTTTTCATAAGCTAAGTAGCATAGCCGTGGGGGTGTGGTGTGTGAACCAAAAATTGAGTCTTCCGGGGGAAGGGTTTGTTTTAATGGAGAATCTCTTCCAATCCAGAGGGGTTTATGAGATGGATGCAGGGTCAATTTTGGATCGGAGCCGCACATTGCGTGGTACTATAAACCTGAAGCAATACAGAAGAAAGGAATCCCCATGAAACGAATAGGACTCGCATGTTTGACCTTCATTCTAATTCCCTTGCTGCCTGTGGCGGCGGGGTTGTCGCTAGTGCCTCTTCCCCAGCAGGTGGAGCAGCAGGAGGGGGCGGGCTTTGCGCTGAATAGCGAAACCCGTATTGCCTACCAAGGTGAGGATGCCCGGACATCCGCTGAGCTACTGGCATCGGCCCTCCGGCCTGTGACGGGGTTGCCTCTGAAAATCAGCAAGGCGAGTACCGTAGGGGAGAATACGATTTTTCTCCGAATTCGCCGGGATCAGGATTCGTTGAGGGAAGAGGGGTATGCGCTTAAATCTTCGGTCAAGGGGGTGCAGATTGTGGCGCCGCGGGCGGCGGGCGTTTTCTACGGAACCCAGACCCTCTTGCAGCTACTGCCCGCTGCGGTTTTCCAGGAGGAAAAGACGGCCTCCTCCGAGTGGAGTATCCCGCCAGTCGTCATCGAGGACCAGCCGGAGTTTCCTTGGCGAGGCATGATGCTGGATGTTTCGCGCTACTTTTTTACCAAGGAATATGTGCTGCGCTATCTGGATATGATGGCGATGCATAAAATGAACACGCTTCACTGGCACCTGATCGACGACTGCGGCTGGCGCATTGAAATCAAGAAATATCCCAAGCTCACCGAGATCGGAGGCTTTCGCGGAAAGGGTGACCAGCGCTATGGCGGGTTCTATACCCAAGACGATATCCGCGAGATCGTTCGATATGCCGCCGACCGGAATATTACGATCGTTCCCGAGATTGAAATTCCCGCCCATACCCTGTCGGCCCTCGTGGCCTATCCTTATCTCGGTTGCACAGGAAAGCAGTTTGAGGTTCCCACCCGCCACTCCATCTCGCCGGAACTCTACTGCGCCGGGAAGAAGACCACCCAGACCTTTCTTGAGGATGTAATGACGGAAGTCTGCGCGTTGTTCCCCGGCGAGTTCATCCATCTCGGCGGCGATGAAGCCAAATACACCCGCTGGAAGAAATGCCCCGACTGCCAAGCTAAGATCAAAAAGCTTGGGCTGAAAAATGAGCACGAACTCCAGGGTTGGATGACAACCGAAATGGAGAAATTTCTCGCGAAGAAAGGGAAGCGCATTATTGGTTGGGATGAAATCCTTGCCTGTGGTGTGAGCGACCGGGCGGGCATCATGACCTGGCACCGCCCCAAGACCGCCGTCGAGGGTGCCGAGCGCGGCAACCCTGTGGTGATGTCGCTGACCGGCCATGCCTACTTTGATGTTGCGGAAAGCAAACTGCCCGGTGAACCGCCCACGGCAGGGTGGATCCCGCCCATCTCGCTGGAGAAA
>JAUXGY010000428.1 GCA_030621805.1 Kiritimatiellales bacterium
AAAAAATCAACGCACTCGTTGATACCGCCAAGGCCACCGAGCCACTCTATAAATTCACGGCCGAGGACGGGGTGATTCACACCGTTTGGAAGTTTGCCTGCCCCGCCGAGCTCGAAGCCGCGTTCGGAGAAATTCCAGCCACGTATGTAGCCGATGGACACCACCGTTCGGCTTCGGCGGCAAAGGTTGCGGGGATGCGCTGTGCGGCCAATCCGAACCACACGGGAGAGGAGCCCTATAACTATTTTCTTGCCGTAATCTTCCCCGAAAGTGAGCTGAAGATTCTGGCCTATAACCGCGTTGTGCTTTTGTTGCCCGGCACGAAGGAAGAGTTTTTCCAGGCGTTGGAAGAAAAAGTTGTGATCGACCAGAACGGAGTTTCCAGCCCACGCAAGGCCGGCGAAATCTGTATGTATATCGATGGCCAGTGGAGCACGTTGACCCCGAAGCAAGTGCCTGATGCATCCATCGACCCCGTTGCCGCGCTCGACGTCAGCATACTGCAAAACAAAGTCCTTGCACCTTTGCTTGGAATCGCCGATCCGCGCGAAAGCAACGATATTGATTTTATCGGTGGAATTCGTGGAACTCAGGAGCTTGAAAAGTGGGTAGACAGTGGCCGCGCCGCACTGGCCTTTTCGATGTATCCAACCTCAATGGACCAACTTTTTTCTGTGGCTGATGCCGGCATGCTCATGCCGCCAAAAAGCACTTGGTTCGAGCCCAAGCTTCGCTCTGGTTTGCTGGACAATACATTTGATTAGGAGTCGCGATGAAAAAAACCGTCCGAGACTTCATCTTGTTTGCGGTACTGGTTGTACTTTCGGGGTGTTCCTCGGTTCCGATCATCGGCCGCAAGCAACCGCCGATGCCGCCCGCTTCCTATATGGTGCAGCAGAGTGCGCTGAGTTATCAGCAGGTGCTTGCGGAGAGTACACTTGCCTCCAGCCCGCAGCAGAAGGCCCAGCTCCAGCGTGTCGGGAAACGTGTTTCCGAGGCGGTGGAACTGTTTATGACGCAGAATGGCATGGCGGATCGCGTCGGAGATTTTCACTGGGAGTTTAACCTGATCGAGTCGGATGCCCCGAACGCCTGGTGCATGCCGGGCGGTAAGGTGGCCTTTTTTACCGGCATCCTTCCCTACACGAAGGACGAAGCCGGCATGGCCGTGGTGATGGGCCACGAGGTGGCCCACGCCGTCGCCCGCCATGGAAGCGAACGGCTGACTTATCAAGTGGCGCAGCAGGGGTTCGGTACGCTGCTTTCGTGGGGGACGAAGGATAGCGACTATCAGGCGGCCTACATGCAGCTCTATGGCCTCGGCACCCAGTATGGTGCCATCCTCCCTTTTTCACGCCTGCACGAAAACGAGGCCGACCGTTTGGGGCTGATCTTCATGGCCATGGCGGGCTACGATCCCAACGCAGCCGTCGCTTTCTGGCAACGCATGGCCGCCGCCAATCCCGACGCACCGCCGGAATTCCTCAGCACGCATCCCGCCGACGAAACCCGCATCCGCAAACTGCGCGCATTGATCCCCGAGGCGATGCAGTACTATCGAAAGTAGAAAGTAGACGAGGGAGATCTGTCGTTCCTCCAGAATGGCTTCGCGCCTGCCTCGTTGGGGGCGGGAATTACCCGACGAGCCGGATTTTCTGATTCCACTCGTCGATAAATAAGCGACTATCGCTACAGCGCAAAATCTTTGTAGTGGCGGTTCTTAGAACCGCTTTCGTAGGGGTGGCTTGCCATCAGGGGAGTGGCAACCACCACTACATCGCGAAACGAGAGGTTGCGGAGGCTGAACGCCTCGCTTTTCTGTCGAGTGCCTCCTATTCATTTATGCGCAAAATCACAAAAGATCCGCGCAATATCGCAAAGACAAGATGGGTTTATCCGAGTAGATTCCTCTCTGAATATAGAAAGCTGGCGGCAGGCAACTCGGCCCACTGCAGCTCAAACAGGCCACAACACCTCATAAGGAAAATAGGATATGTTGAAAAAAGTAATTTTTACTATCGGTCTAAAAATCGGACTGATGTTCGCCGGTTTAACGTTGCTTGCTTCTGTGCCTGTGCACGGAGATGTTTTTTCCGTGGTGGCGGGGCACACCGACAATATCGGGAGCTACTCGTACGACTCCGG
>JAUXGY010000172.1 GCA_030621805.1 Kiritimatiellales bacterium
ATGAGATGTCCAAAATGTGAAGGAAAAGAAAACCGTGTAATCGATAGCCGCGAAGTCCGAAACGGCGCCTCCATCCGCCGACGCCGGGTTTGTATCGACTGTGGTCACCGCTTCACCACCTACGAAGAGATTCAGCGCGCCCAACTCCAGGTCATGAAGCGTGATGAGCGGAGGGAAGAACTAAGCCGCGACAAACTCATCAAGAGCCTTCAGATTGCCTGTCGGAAACGGCACATCAGCGTGGAGCAGATCGAGCGCATTGCGGATACAATTCTGATGGAGGCCGAGTCGGAATATGAAAAAGAAATCCCGAGCATGGCCCTTGGCAAAAAAGTTATGGCCGCGTTGGAGAAACTCGATGAGGTTGCCTACATCCGCTATGCCTCCGTCTACCGCCGCTTCCGCGATGCCGGCCAGTTCATGAACGAGGTCGAACGCCTCATCGGGCGCGAATGAAGCGAACCATTTCCCCCGTCTTGGATGCCCGCCAAGAGGTCTGGTCGGAACATGTGCAGGATGCCTTCACGAAGTTGGAAATCCCGCCCGGCACAATGGCCGATAATCTAGTGGCAAGCCTTTCCATGTATTGCCGGAAATTCCATTCCCGCGGCTTGCAATCGCGCGATCTCAACTTGCTGATTGCCCGTGCATTTTGCGCGGTGGATAATCGCTCCGCAGCCACGCATGTTTTGAAATCGATGGAGCCGCACTGCCGTCATGTTTCCCGCTGGCTGGAAATCCTTTCCGAGTTGCACCACTTCCCGCAATTGCTCCCCTACTTTTCGCTCGGAATCATTCGTCCCGCCGACTGGGCAGGCGCACAGCTCGACCGTATGTGGACGCTCGATTTTGACCGGCTGGTCCTCACCGATGCGGAACGGCACGAGATGATGCTCTACCGCACCCTTCGAATGCTCATCGAGCAAGTGGTGGTTTTCTGGGACGCAACGGATGGCGAGGGAATTCTTGGGCTGAAGGGCCTCGCCGGTCTAAAGGTTGAAACGGGATCTCCAAAAAAACAGACCCTCACCACCCCGAACGACCTGCTCAAATATGTGGCTGACCTTTTCAAGAAACAGGCAATGAAGCGTTCCTGGAAAACGGTTCCGTCGTTGCTTAACCTGACGTGTTAAACCCAAATGAAGAAAGGCCATAGCCGTGAAGATAAACTCCGTTTTTAACTCCCGCGCGCTTCCCATCATCGGAAGTGTTTTTTCCGGCGTACTGCTTGCGATGAGCTTTCCTGGATTCGACCATTCGAGGTTGGCCTACATCGGGCTGATTCCTCTTCTGTTCGCCGTGCGGAAGGCCTCGGCAAAAAGGGCCGCGCTGCTCGGGCTGTTGGCGGGATTTGTTTTTTTCATGGTGTCGCTATCTTGGCTACACAATCTAACCGACAAGGTGGAGGGGACCGGACTTAAGGCGAGTGCACTGCTGGGTTACGCAGTGCTCGCACTCTATTGTGCGCTCTACTTCATTCCGCCAGCCCTCACGGTTGCAGCCTGCGTCAAGCGTTGGGGGATGGATTCCTGGTGGAGGAATCTGCGGCTCATGTTCGCCGTGTCGATGGTTTGGGTGGCCGCGGAATATGTGCGTAGCTTCCTCTTCACCGGGTTTCCATGGAATCCGCTTGGCGTCAGCCAATACGGCAGCCCAGCACTCATCCAAATTGCGCAGTGGGGCGGCGTGTATATCGTATCGGCCAGCATCGTCTGGGTGAATACCGCGCTATTCATCACCTTAAATCAATATGTCCAAGGGCTGCGTTCGCGGAAATACCGCCCGCATGTCGAGCTCATGCTGGGCCTGCTCCCGATCGCCCTCTCCGCCAGCTATGGCCTGAACGCTCTCTTCACCCAACCCGTATTTCCGCATCCCATCCATATCGCCCTCGTTCAACCCAATATTTCGCAGTCCGATAAGTGGGACCGAGAAAAGGAGAGAGAGATCTACACTCGCCTCGAAGAACTCACCGATACCGTCACGCGGCTCGGCGACCTTGATCTGGTCATCTGGCCGGAAACCGCACTGCCCGACTTTGTACGAGCCAGCCGACCGAGCCATGCGCTCGTCGCACGGATGGTAGAACGAGGAACCCCGTTGCTCGTTGGCACCATGGATGTTGAGTTCTCAGAATCTGGCCGCACCTACTTTAACAGCTCGATCCTTTTCGGAACCAACGGCAACATGATGGCCAAATACGACAAGCAACATTTGGTGCCCTTCGGTGAATATGTCCCCTTCCCTAAATTAATGGGCAAGTTTACACCCGTCGATGTCGACTTCCAGGGCGGCACCGAAAGCACACTCCTCCCGCTCGGGGGGAAAGCCCCGTTCTCTGTGCTCATCTGTTTCGAGGACATCGTTGCTCCCCTCTCCGTCAAGGCCGTACGGAACGGGGCGCGCTGGCTCGTCAACCAAACCAACGACGGCTGGTTCGATCCCTCGGCACAGTCCGAGCAGCACCTTGCCCACGCGGTCTTCCGCTGTGTCGAAAATCGCATTCCCATGGCACGTTGCTGCAACACCGGCATCACCTGCGCCATCGATGCCTACGGTAATATTGATCGTACGCTGACCCCGTGCACCAGTGCCTTTACCACCGCCGATATTCACCCGCGTCCCGTTGGCCTCAAGCAAACCTTCTATACTCAACATCCTGATGCCTTCGCAAAATTTGCGCTCCTTGCCGCTGCCACCGTCGCCTTTGCCCTCCGCTTCAAGCGAAAAAACCCCGCTTGATTTTTTGGAAAGCGGAGTTTGGTGATTTTAGGGAGCTTAAGCTATATTCCTCCATTCCAATGGATGAACAAACTATGTACGACGAACTAAAAACAAAAATGGAGTCGTTCCGCAATCAACTGGCGGAGATGAAAGGCTATCTCGATATCGCAGCCAAACGCACCTCGCTTGAAGCGCTGGAAGCCGACGCGGTCGCTCCGGATTTCTGGAGCGACCAAAACAAGGCGCAATCCAATATCGCCGCAACCAAGTCGCTTAAGATGGTGCTCGATCCTTTCGACGCTATTGGTGGCGGGCTCGATGATGCAGAGGTGATGCTCGAACTCGCCGAGGCCGGCGAGAAGGAGGCGCTGGCAGAAGCGGCGGCCGAACTGAAAAAGGTTGAAGCCCGCTTCCAATCGTTGGAATTGCAGTCCTTACTGGGCGGTGAGTTTGACGGCAATGGCGCCTACCTTACACTACATGCAGGGGCGGGCGGAACGGAGAGCTGCGACTGGGCGGATATGCTCTATCGAATGTTCACACGCTATGCCGAGCGCAAAGAATTCAAGGTGCAGATCATGGACTATCAGGCGGGCGAGGAGGCGGGCATCAAAAGCGTATCGCTGCTCATCAGCGGAGCATATGCCTATGGCTTACTCAAGTCCGAGCGCGGGGTACACCGGTTGGTGCGGATTAGCCCGTTCGATTCGCAGTCGCGTAGACACACCTCGTTTGTGGCGGCAGACGTCACGCCGGAGATTGACGACGACATTGAAATCGAAATCATTGAATCGGATTTGCGGATCGATACCTACCGCGCGCAGGGAGCAGGCGGACAGCACGTCAACACAACCGATTCCGCCGTGCGCATCGTCCACCTTCCAACCGGGACCGTGGTGCAGTGCCAGGCCGAACGCTCCCAACACAAGAACAAGGCGGCGGCGATGAAGATGCTCAAGGCTCGCCTTTATGAAAGAGAGCAGGATCTGAAACGGCAAGCCGTCGACCAGCTTTATGGCGACAAGGGCGAAATTGCATGGGGATCCCAGATTCGTTCCTACGTCATGCAACCCTATACGATGGTGAAAGACCATCGTACCGACGAACAGGTCGGCAATGTTCAGGGCGTCCTCGACGGCAACCTCGACCCCTTCATTGAAACGTATTTAAAGAAAAACAGATAGGGAGGCTGGAACCACGAAATACACGAAAGATAAGCCCGCTATATTTTCGTGTATTTCGTGGTTCCAATTTGTTCATGAATATTCTCGAACAGATATGCGCCGACAAGCGCATTGAAATTGAAGAGCACAAAAAGCGCCAGCCCCTAGAGGGTTTGCAGGCGCAGCTTCCAAGCATTGGAAGCCGCCCGGATTTTGTGGCGGCACTGCGCGCTGCACCCATGGGTTTGATTGCGGAGGTGAAGCGGAAATCGCCCTCGGCGGGTTTGATCCGCGATCCATTCGACCCGGCCGAGATTGCCAAAGACTACGAACACAACGGAGCCCATGCCATCTCCTGCCTGATGGACTACACCTATTTCGGGGGCGGGGAGGAAGATTTCCACTGCGTCCGAAATGCGGTTGAGTTGCCGATGCTCTATAAGGAGTTTGTGATCGACCCCTGGCAGATCGTCCATGCGAAAACCCTAGGTGCGTCGGCGGTGCTACTGATTGTCGGCGCGCTAAAGGATGTGGAATTAGTTGCCTTTATAAAGGAGGTACAAAACCTAAACCTCCAACCGTTGGTGGAGGTGCACGATCGCGGGGAGATGCAACGCGCCATCGACGCAGGCGCCGATTGTATCGGCATCAATAACCGCAATCTGAAAACGTTTGTGACGAAACTCGACACCACCTTTGAGTTGGCCGCGATGGCTCCGCCCGACTGCACGTTGGTGAGCGAGAGCGGAATCAAGACTCCGGAGGATGTGGCAAAACTCAAAGCCGCAGGAGCGCATGCCATTTTAGTGGGTGAAAGCCTACTCCGCGAGCCCTCGCCGGGTCGCGCGGCGGAACAGTTGATGGGAATGATTTAGCCGAAAAGTAGAAGGATTAATGTACTTGATTCTTTTTTCGGAATAGGTAACTTGTGTGGGTTGTTATCTCTAGAGGGAAACAACAGTAGTTGGTAGGAGCCTGTGTTGGATTGCAGATTTCTTCCACAGCAGGAAAGGTGGCCGAAGGGAAGGGTTTGTCCAGAAGGTGGCCTGAATGGTGTTAAATAAGGTATAGGGTTATTAGTTGTTGGTGAGCATTGCCCGCGAACCCTGATGAATCGC
>JAUXGY010000060.1 GCA_030621805.1 Kiritimatiellales bacterium
ATACCTGCAGTTTCTGCTGCCAGCATAAAGCTTTGAGGAACAACTGGAACCCGGTCAGGAACACGACCTTCCATAAGATACCGGGAAGACCCGATATCGAGGGGACGTTGGATCTAAAGATGTACTTCCCGAAGGAGCTGGAGGCACTATTGATTCACAATGGATTTGTGATTGAGCAGATGTATGGCAACTATGCCCGCGCCCCTTTCGGCCCTGAATCCAATAAGCAACTTATTGTCGCCCGATTGGCTAGCGATGATTCGAGCGTTCCCGAAAACGAAGAAGGCTGACTGGATGGATCGAGGAGAAGGCATAATTCCGAGACTTCCCTCCGTCCAATGTTGGGCGGGGTTCTCTGCACAGCGGAGACCGCGCTTCGGCACTACGTAGGTATAACAGCTCCCTTCTATGTAGTTCATTCGCAACAAAGTGGAGAGTGAAATTGAGCAACGAATCCAAGTTCTGCTAAGCGTTCAGACTCTCGCCCCCAACCTCACCACCAAAACCCGCTTTGCAAACATGCGTATCCCCCCTATATTCTTTCCTCATCTATAATTACGGAACAGGAAAAGCTACAGAAACCGCTGGGCAAAAGAACATGATCAGAATAGCAAAACCATCCGACCTCTCAGACATCTCTCGACTCAGTCAAATCCTACAGAAAATGCATGCCGATAATTTTCCGGCATTCTTCAAATCGGAACCCGATGACGCTGCATTCTGCGCGTGGTTTAAGGATGTGATAGAGGAACCTGAGTCGTTGGTTCTGGTGGCAATGGATTCCGACACTATGGTCGGCTACCTCTATGCCCAGGAGGAGAGAAAAAGTGAATCCTGGGTTACCCGGGATTATCACCGATTCCTTCTGCACCACATCGTGGTCGATCCCCTATTTCGGAATAAGCATTATGGCAGGGAACTGATGGCGCGTTTCTTGAAAGATGCCGATCAGAGGGGAATCGAAAATGCTGAATTGGATGTCTGGGATTTTAACGATAAAGCTCGGATTTTTTTCGCGGGTTACGGATTCAAACCAACCAGCATGAGAATGCGTGTCGGAGTACAATCATGACGGATCCAATGGGTAGTGATTTAAAGAAAGGTGGAGCGATGAGTGTACGATTTTTTCTGATCACGCTGGGTGTGTTTCTAGTGAACCATGCCTTCTGCACGCCTGCACCTCGCCCATATTCCGTGGAGGAGGGAAAGCATAAGCAGGCCTATTACAAGATCGTTGTTCCGGAAAATTGGAACAAGAAACTCCTGATAAAAGCGCATGGCGGGCGACCTGAGACTGCGCGGGTTTCTGCGGACTTCGTGGTTGAAGGCTCCTTTTGCGAAGCGTTTATAAAATCGGGTTGGATGGTGGCGGAGAGCAGCTACCGAAGGAATGGCATTTTCGTCAACGATGCCGTTCTGGATATCAAGGATCTGTTGGATCTGATCGAGGACAAGCATGGAAAACCAAGCCACATCTACCTTTCGGGGACATCCATGGGCGGAAAGATCGGCGTACAGATGGCCGAAGAGGAAGACAACAGATTGAGTGGGGTTCTGGCCGTCGGGGCGGCGTTGTGGTGCAAAGATAAAACCAACCCGACACCACTCACGCATTGCCCGCGCATACCTGTTTTATTCTACAGCAACCGGAACGAACTCGAAGGGCCAAAGGATTACCTGAAGAATGCGCAGAAAAGTGCAATCCCCCCCGCTCTGTGGACATCGGGCAGGAAGGGGCACTGCAACCTGAATACTGCGGAGATGTTCCAAGCCATGTCGGCTCTGATCAAATGGAGCGAAAAAGGAGTCAAACCCCGCAGCAAACAAGTGGATGTAGAGATTGCCAGAAAAGACTCAACTGCCAAATATGTTAACGGGGAGGTCTCGGCCAAGGTCATGAAAGTGCATCCGGTCTATGGCAGCTTTAATCTGGATTGCACACGAGCCGACCTTGAAAAGCTCGGCATCAAACAAGGAAACTATTTCAACATTTGCTTTCAAGACAAAACGTTCAAGGTCTATCTGGGTCATGGGTACGGCGATGTGCCGAAAGGAGAATGGATCTCGTTTGTGACGGCAGACGACTACGTGAAGATTGCAAGGAGCGGGGCAAATGCCGAGAAACTTCTCCACTGCACCGAGGGCGACGAAATCTTGATTGAGGTGATAGGGGGAAAATGAAAACCAACACACTAGAACTGAGGCCTTTGCGCCGCGACGACGAAACAGCATTCGGGAAGATTAACACACAGTTCATTGTGATAGATAGAAATGGTTTCTGCCTAATCGTTAGGCAGATTATAATATTATGAAAATACTAACCAAAAACGCTTTAGAGAAAGCTAGAGGATTCATCGAGGAAAATGGGCGGCAACTTGAGATCGCGCGATTCCATTTTGAATTTAATGAGGGCCCTATCGCTGATGTTTTAGAAGCTCTCCGTGTTTTTCAGAATCCAGATGGCGGCTTTGGTTGCGCCCTTGAACCAGATCTTCGAGCACAAGAGAGTTCGGCCTTATGCACATCAATAGCACTCCAAACACTTCGCTCACTTGGTATTCCAGCAGAAAACCTTTTAGTCTCAAATTCCATCGAGTTCCTACTTGCTGAACTGAATGAAGAACAGTTGAGTTGGAGAATTATTCCTGCTTCAGCCGATCAGAGTCCACGTGCTCCGTGGTGGTATCAGAAAGGACGGAAAGAACAATTCGAATTATTCTCCCTCAATCCAACTTCTGAAATTCTTGGCTACCTATATGACTATCAGAGCAATGTGCCCAGCGAGGTTGTCGAGCGTATTTCCGAACGAGTGTATTCTGAGATTATGAGCCTAGAAAAGATAGAGATGCATGATCTGCTATGCTGCTTGAGGTTGTTGAAGTCAGAAAATCTTTCAGAACCATTTCGAGATCAATTGTCTTCAAAAATATGCACCCTTGTTGAAGAGGCTATCTGTTGCGACCAAGACGGCTGGAAAGACTATTGTTTAAGACCGTTACAGGTAGTGGACCGCCCTCAGTCTCCATTTGCCTCTGATCTAAAAGAGGCTATCGATTTGAATATCGAATACGAAATTCAATCTCAAGAGGCTAATGGTTCATGGGCACCGACCTGGTCATGGGATGACCAATATCCTAAAGAATGGGAAGAGGCAAAGCGAGAATGGGCAGGCATCCTAACACTAGAAAAACTACTACTCTTGAAACGGTTTAACAGAATCGAGAACTTCGCATAAACAAGAGAGTGGCGCGCACAGGAAAAACGTCGGATGATGCGCATATCGCCAAGGCAACACGAAGAACGGAAACATGAAATATCAAAACATAACCTATCCTTCTGGATTTGGAAAAACCCTTGGTATCGGAGTCACCGCGCCTTCGAGCGGGCTTGGCAACGATGTCTTCATTAAGCGTTTTGAACTCGTCGCAAAACAGCTCACCGAAAAAGGATATGGGATCACCGAAGGGAATTGCCTGCGCAAAAATGACAAGCATGTGAGCGGAACCCGCGAAGAGCGGGCGGACGACCTTATGAGCCTTTGGCTGAACCCGCAGGTTGGCGCCATCATTCCCCCATGGGGCGGTGAGGTGCTGATCGAGATTCTAGACCTGATCGACTTTGATCGCATCATGGATAGTCCTGCCAAATGGATACTGGGCTATTCGGATACCTCGACGCTCCTATTCGCCCTCACCCTGAAAACGGGAATAGCTACGGCGCACGGAATCAACTTCATGGATCTCATCGAAACGCAGAACGATCCCCTTTCCAATCAGGCACTGGAAATATTGAAACTAACTAAGGGCGCAACATTCACCCAGCAGAGTAGCGAGAAGTATCAAGCAGAGTTTACCAACTTTAGCGATAACCTTGAGACGACCTATAATCTGACGGAACCCACCGAGTGGAAACTTCTCGACGGTTCAGCGTCGTCAAAAATTTCCGGCCGATTGATCGGCGGCTGCATCGACGTCATTGGGAATCTGGTCGGAACATCGTATGGCGACATGGTGCACTTCAACGACACGTTCAGGCAAGATGGCACCATCGTCTATCTCGAAAACTGCGAGTTGTCCCCCTGCGCCCTGACAAGAGCCTTGTGGCAAATGCGTTTGGCGAGCTGGTTTGATGATGCAACGGGAATTATTTTTGAAAGGAACAGCGGTCCGGACGCCAACAATGCATCCGAGTCGGGCTACCTAGATGTCCTCGAACAATGCACGAAGGACTTGAACATTCCGGTGGTCTACGATGCCGACATCGGGCATAAACCTCCCAACATGACCCTGATCAATGGGGCACTGGCCAAGTTGACGGTTGATAACGGGCAGGCAATACTCTCCCAATCGTTTGTTTAATATTAGATCACCCGGAATCAAAAACTTAAGGAATTCTAACCATGCAATCATCTCCGACAAATAAAGATCGCGCCCTTACCCACCTCCTCGACCTCCTTGCTGTTGAAGGCCCGACGGGACAGGAGGCGCAAGTCGTCGCCGCCATCACGAAAAAACTGATCGCGGCAGGGTGCAAAAAAAGCTGGATCAAAACTGATGATGCGCATAAACGCTTGGGCGATGGATTCGAAATTGGAAACTTGATCGTTCAACTTCCCGGGACGGTGAAGGCGCCGCGGATACTATTTTCGGCACACATGGATACGGTTCCGCTTTGCAAGGGTGCCGCACCGGCAGTAAAAGGCAACCGCGTGGTCGCCAAAGGCAAGACCGGACTGGGTGGCGACGACCGCTCCGGTTGCGCGGCCATAGTGACGCTGGCGGAAACCCTGTTGAAAAACAAACTTCCCCACCCACCGATCACTTTGCTCTTTCCGATTGCGGAAGAGAATGGACTACATGGCTCGCGGATGGTGCGTTTCAAGGATCTGGGCAATCCGGTAATGGGTTTCAACCTCGATGGACAATGCCCTAACGAGATTGTGATCGGCGCGATGAGCGCCGCGCGTTGGACAGCAAAAATCACGGGGCGCTCCAGCCATGCCGGACTCGAACCGCACAAGGGCATCTCGGCGGGACTGATTGCCTCGAAGGCAATGGCCTCGATCGCGGAGAAGGGATACTTTGGGCGAATCGAAAAAGGCAAGCGTCGCGGAACATCCAACGTGGGAACGATGCACGGTGGCGATGCGAACAACCAAGTGATGGATTCGATGGTGCTGACCGGCGAGTGCCGCAGCCACAGCCCCGCATTTTTGGAGCAGATCATCAAGATTCATAAAACCAGTTTCGAACAAGCTGCAAGGAGTGTGGTCAACGATGCGGGAAAATGCGGGAAGGTCAAGTTTACCCCCCGCAGCGACTACCGCGCATTCAAGCTCAAAAAATCTGAACCGTGCGTCAGAATTGCCAGTCAGGCGGTAGAGGCCATTGGGCTCAAACCCAATCCGCTGGTGATGGACGCTGGGCTGGACGCCAACAACTTTAATGAAAAGGGCATTCCGGTCGTGACACTGGGAACCGGCTCGCACAATTTCCACACGGTCGATGAATATGTCGATATCAAGGAATACCAAACCGCTTGCGACGTGCTCCTGCAGATTAGTCACCTCTGCCGATAGAAACCCCTTTCCATGACACTCTTCGAACTCCCACTGTCCGCCATACTGCTCCGCCTTGTTCTAGGAGCCGTCATCGGTTTTTGCGTCGGATTATCCGGATTGGGCGGCGGAATACTTGGACTTCAAGCCACTTCATTCGTGCTCGGACTCGACCCCATCAAGGCGGTTGGCACCACCAGTTTGTATCTGTTCCTCACTAATATTGCCGCATCGATCCAGCATATCCGCCTACGCAATGTATCGTGGCCCGCCGTATGGGCAGTGCTGGCCGGCGCGGTTCCATCCAACCTCGCACTATCCATATGGATCAGTCGACAAGGTGATAACGGTTCATTCAAGGCCGCATTGGAATCCTTTATCCTGTTCATCGTTTTCATGGCCATCATTGCCATGGCCGTAAATATGCTCAAAAAAACGGTTGATCCTGATGCGATGATTGGCGGCAGAATTTCAAACTGTAAAAAACGGCAGGTAATTGGATTCCTGTTCGGATTGTTTTTTGGAGGCATCGTCGGGGCCACTTCGGTAGGTGGCGGTATTCTGCTGGTACCGACCCTAATCCTGCTCGGTCTATCCTCACGTCACACCGTCGGTAGCGCCATCTGTATTGTCCTCGTACTGACCTGCATCACCGCGCTCGTGTACGGTAGCGGCGGGGAGGTCGATCGTATCACGGCTTTCGTCATGGCGGCCGGCTCACTCATTGGTGTATGGCAAGGCACACGTTGTTCCATCAGAGTTTCAGAGCGAACCCTGAAGAAAATCATGCTCGGGATCATCTTTGCCATAGCATTGGTGATGCTGCTTTTCCGCCGGTAGAGGAATCGTTCCTATGCTGTAGTGTGGTACTTCTTAGAAGCACTCCCATGCGCCGAAGCGGCTCTAAGAGCCGCGACTACAGCTTTATAGCTACGGTAATGCTCTAGATCGTATAGGTCATATCAGACGGCAGTCGCGCATAGACTTCATGGCGTGCCAGATCATAGGTTGAAAAAACATTATCCGTACCGACAAGATCCGCCAATCCACTCACGGTCATAACGTCCAGCACCTGGCTTTTCACCCCGATGAGCAGCAGCCGCACACCCTGATGCTCCAACTGCCCGGCGACATCCTTGAGCATCTCGGTTCCGGAAACATCAATTTCGTTGATCCCGTTGCAAACAATGGCCAGATAGCGCGCATCGGGAAACTGTTCACTGGTGCGCAGAACCACTTCCTCAAAATAGGAGCTGTTAGCAAAGATAAGCCGTTCGTCCAACCGGATGGATGGCAGATTTTGATCGACTTCCAGTCCGTGCAGTGCGGCATCGTGTAGCGTACCATCGGGATGAAGTCCAAGCAGCGCAACATGCGGCCGCATCATCCGGTAAAGGTGAATCAGGATCGAGAGGGTCGCTCCAAGCAGAATTCCCTGTTCCAGATGCGGTGCCAATAAGAGTGTTGCGAAAAAAGTGAAAAACGAGGCTATACCATCGGCCTTGTTAACCACGAAGAAATGCCACAGCTTACCGAAATTCATCAGATTAACGACCGCCGAAATAATAATGGCCGCCAGCACCGCTTTAGGCAGATAAAATAGGAAGCGTGTAAAGAACAGTAGGAAGACGAGGACAAACAAGCCAGTGAAGACCGCACTCAGCCGCGACCGTGCACCGACGGAAAAATTAAGCGCCGACCGCGAAAAGGAACCGCTCACCGGAAATCCGCCCGAAAACGCACTGCCGACCGAGGCCACCGCCTGCCCGATCATCTCCTGTTTTAGATCAAGTTTTTGACGGCTGCGTACCGCCAGTGCCCTTGCAATCGAAGACATTTCCATGAAGCCGACGAATGCGATGGTCAACGCGCCGGGTAGAAGGTCGATCAGTTCCTTTCCCACCGGAATCGCCAGCACCGGTTTTGGAATGCCCGCCGGAACTAGCCCCACAATCGCTAGCGGTCGCGCCACCCGATCAGGATTGCTCAGACCAAACCCATAAACCACCGCCGCACCGAGCGTCACCACAATGAGAGCCATCGGTACTTTTGGGAAAAAGCGGCGACCCAGCAGCAGGATAACGAGTGACCCGCCACCCAGCAGACAGCTGACCCAATGCACCTCACCCAACTGGCCGAACATCCCTAGTAGCGCGCTCAAATAATGGTCGTTGCCCGCCATCGGAATGCCCAATACCTTTCCGAGTTGGGACGTGGCAATAATTACCGCGCCCGCATGGATGAAGCCCTCGATCACCGGTCGCGACACAAAATTGATAATGAAAACCAGCCGCAACAGGGCGATCACCATCCATACCACCCCGATCAAAAAGGCCAATTTGGCCGCCAGCAAGATATATTCGGAACTTCCGGCCACCGCCAAAGCACCGAGTACGGAAGCCGTCAGCAACGAAATCATCGCCACGGGTCCGGTCTGAAGGTGATTCGACGAACCCCACAGCCCGCCAAACACAACGGGGAGGAACGCCGCATACAGGCCAATCCAAGGCGGAAGCCCCGCCAACTCGGCATACGCCATTGACTGCGGAATCAGCACAAATGCTACCGTCAAACCCGCAATAAAATCCGCGCGCAGACTTACCCTTTCGACAGGAAACCCCGCTAAAAACGGAAAAATTCTATGTATTGAAATACGCACAAAAACCAACCTTTACGTATATTGATTACCATAATACTCATGTTTACAAGAATAACCCACCCCTCTTTTTATGAAAAATACAGGATAGCTAAGAAACACGGCAGATATTACTATCACACCCAATAGGGTGTGATAGTATATATACATACACCTGAATCTGTTGGATAACAAGTAGCACATCCATTTAGGGCGATGCACATTCTTTTTTATCGGCGTGACCAGTGTCCAGTCCTAGTTTTAAGTTGTCACTTTTAGCTCTGTTGTTTGTTCTGTTCGAGGCTCCCAAAGGGGGAGCCGTTCCGACT
>JAUXGY010000028.1 GCA_030621805.1 Kiritimatiellales bacterium
AGCACCTGCGCCTTGTTGTTTTGGCGATTGGTGTCGAGCGCGGCTTCGAGGTGTTCTAAGGCTTGGGGGAAATCGCCCTTACGGCAGTCGAGGGCGGCGAGTTCGTAGTAGGCCGCCGCACGCCATTCATAGTTCCATGTGGATTTGTAGAAGGCGGCGTAGGCCTCGGTCTCCAACCCTTGGAAACGGAGGACGAGTCCAAGAAAATAGTGGGCCTCGCCGGTGCTTGGGTTCGGGTGTCGGAGGGTCAGCCGCTGGATTGCAGTTTTAAAATGTTCGGCGGCGGCGAGGTTTCCACCATGCAGCTGACGGCGGCCCATAGCGATGTTGGTGCGGGCATCGGAGGGATCGCGCTTGAGCGCTTCGTTCCAGTAGAGTTCCGGCGCACGGGTGGGATGGCGATATTGCTCCAGATGCTCACCGGTCAGATAGAGCTCTTCCACGCTTTCGATTTGTTCTGGTGCGGCGGGTTCGGTGGCCACCCCGCGCTTGCGCTCCAACGCGGCGGTGTCGACCGGCCGATACGACACAAGCCCTTCCACGGAGAGTTCCAAAGCCTGAAGGTCGTCGCCCTCAAAGATGAGCGATTGATTTTGCCACGGAGTGTCGGGCGAAAGATCGACGCGTTCGTCGAGTAAGGTTTTATCGCCTTGGCGGAGCACGATGCGTACGCCATCGAACGTTCGGGAGGAAACCGCTCCGAGATCGAGTGTGCCATCCTCGTTGAGCACCAGGCGGACGGCGGCCTCCTTCGTGGCATTTTGTACGGGGCCGATTTTTTTGAAGGGCCACCAGAATTGCGAGAAGGTCTTGGTTTCGTAGGGGAGCAGGTAGGAGAAGTCGGGCTGGTTGTCGGTATAGACGCCGGCCATGAGCTCGACATACGGGCCGTTTTCGTCGGTCAACTCGCGATCCCACGCCCATCCGAATTCGTGGTTGCCCCAGGTCCATTGCTTCTTGCCGGGGGAGATATGCTGGTTGGCCACATGGATGAAGCCGCCCTGCGCATCGTGGTCGTAGCCGCCGAAGAAATCGAAGTGGGTGTCGCAGACCATGTAGCTGGTGGGAACGGGAATGTTCTTGTACCAGCTGAGATTGTTGGCACCGGGGCGGGCGGCATAGTCGATGCCGTAGTAGTCGTTTTGCGCAAGCGGAAACGCACTTTGGGCACGAACGGCGTGGTCGGCCACATAGTGGACGTCGGGCGGGAAAAAGCTTTGGTAGTTGTCGTGCACCTTGGCACACACATTCGCCCACCAGAGGAACGTTTGGGTGAACGGTGTACGGTTGAACAGCCGCGCCTTGAGTTCGATCAGCGCGGAGTCGGGCTGCATTCGGATGCCGTGCATGCCTTTGAGGCGGTGGACGGGATCATGTTCGGAAAGCCAGACGGTTTTCGCGCCGCCGGGTTCTTCTTCAATATGCATATCGGCGGGCAGGAAGGTGCCGGGGCGATGGTGCTGCGGCCAGTTGAATTCGACCCCGCCGGAAATCCATGGCCCCGCCAGCCCCACCAGCGCGGGCTTGATGACATCCTGCCGATAGAAGAAGTCGTAGTCGTGGTTAACCTTGTCCTGACCGAGGAAAATGCGTCCGCCGATTTCGGGAAGCATGACGAGACGGAGGTAGTCGTTTTCGAGCCGGGCGGAGTCATAGGTTTGCGGGCGCGGCTCGTCGAATACCTTATCGATGAACGGCACGGGATAGACCTTTCCGCTGGAACCCTGATAGACCCGCTTTTCAAAAAATGCCGGATTTTTTTCGGGGACACCCACGCCGTAGGTGGGGATTTCGATGGGTTCTCGAATGGCTTGTATTTGCATAGGTTTAATCCACAAGTTCGCGTTCAATGTCTTCAAGCGATTTGCCCTTGGTTTCGGGCACACGCAAGAACAAAATAATAAAGCCGATCAAGCAGATCGCCCCATAGAGCCAGAACGTACCCGCCGCACCGAGCGCCGCATTGATCGGCTTAAAGGTGGCTGTCAGCGCAAAGCAGGCGATCCAAAGGGCGGAGATGCAGAGGCTCATGGCCGCGCCGCGAATGCGGTTCGGGAAGATCTCGGAGAGCAGTACCCAGGTGATCGGCGCGAGGGTCATGGCGTAGCAGGCGATCGCGGTGAGTACGACAACCAAAACCACGGGGCCCTTGAGGCCGAAGTAATAGCACGCGCCCAGAATGGCATAGGTGAGCATGAGTCCACCGGAGCCCAGCAGCATGAGCGGGCGGCGACCCCAGCGGTCGACCGATTTGATGGCCACGAAGGTGAAGACCAGATTGACGACCCCGGTGATGACAATGTTGAACATCATGCCGCTCACGTCGTAGCCGGCCGCCTCGAAGATTTCCTGGGCATAGTTAAAGATCACGTTGATGCCGCACCATTGCTGGAAGACCGCAATGAAAATCCCCAGCCCAAGGATCTTGAGCAGCTTGGGCGTGAATAGTTCCTTGAGGCGGACTTTTTTGCCTTCGCCTTCGAGTGTCTGCCCGATGTCGACGAGTTCTTCGGCGGCGTAGGCTTCGCCTCCGATTTTTGCGAGGGTGACCCGAGCCTCCTCCGACCGCGCCCGTCTAAGCAGCCAGCGCGGTGACTCGGGAATGGCGAGCGCCATCAGGAAGAAGAGCCCCGCCGGAAGGGTTTCGGCGGCAAACATCCAGCGCCAGCCAAACTGCCCGCTCCACGAATTCAGGATCACCTCCGCCGATGCATCCTTGGCGACTGGCGCGTAACGGTAGATGAACAGGTTAACGATCTGTGCGGCGAGAACGCCGATCACAATCGTGAGCTGGTTGATGGAGACAAACTTGCCGCGCATGTGCGACGGAGAGATTTCGGCGATATACATGGGCGAGACGTTCGAGGCCAAACCAATCCCGATTCCGCCAATGATGCGAGCGAGGATGAAGGTGTCGAAGCTCTGCGAGAGTGCCGTCCAGATGGCCGACCCTGTAAACAGAACCGCCGCGCCAACGAGCACTTTCTTGCGGCCCACCCGGTCGGTGATGGCACCGGAGAGCAGCGCGCCCCCCAGACAACCGGCTAGCGCGGAGCTCATGGCCCAACCCGACAACCAGGCTTTGCTCTCGCCCACCAAATTAAAGAACGGTTCGTAGAAGGGCTTTGCCCCGCCGATCACGACCCAGTCGTAGCCAAAGAGCAATCCACCCAGTGCCGCCACCATGGAAATGCGGAAGATATACCCCATATTGAATGTCTGCTCGTGTTCCATCATCCGATCCTTTTTGGGCTGCCAAGCCTGCCTATGTAATGAACTATCATCTTTTTGAAAGAGGAGACAAACACACCAAGCATAGGTTGTAAATAGCCTATTTGATCTTTTAGGATGGACTATCCTATTCTAAAAAGTAGTCTCCTTCCCATGCATCCAAAACCTACCAGAACCATTGACCTACAGATCCGGGAAGGGTTTCCACATCAGCGACTCATCGTTATTCCTGCCAATGTCCTTGATCGGTGCCATGCGCTACCCATGGTTGGGCAATTGCACGTAACCCATATCGGGGCCTACCCATCCGCCCTGCACCATTATGTTGAACGCAAAACCGGCGTACCCCAAGCCATCCTGATCTACTGCTTCGGAGGGCGTGGCTCCCTGCAAATCGGTGATGCAACCTTCCCTATCGAACAGGGCCATGTGGCGATTGTTCCGCCCGGCATGCCGCATATCTACCGCTCGGAAGGGGCGGATCCCTGGTCGATCTTCTGGATCCATTTCGATGGCCTGCAAACCACGCTCGCGCTTAAGAGCCTGGGGATCAATGCCCGTAGTCCGCGGCTCTATGTTCCAGATCTTCCGATGATGCGCCAGGCCTTCGAAGAGGTCTATGCCTGTCTCAACTACCACTATTCCGATGCCGGCCTGCTTGCCATGACCAGCGAACTCATGCGCCTGCTGAGCAAGATCAAGCTCCACCACAGTCATCCACGCCGCGACCGGCAGGCGGTGGAAGACCGCATCCTTGCCACGCTCGATTTCATGGAGCAACACATAGACATGTCGGTATCGCTTGAAGACCTCGCCGCGCGTGCCGGGCTGTCTATCCCCTACTACTGTAAACTCTTCAAGAACAGAACCAGCCATTCGCCCATGGCCTACTTTATCCAGCTCAAGATCCGCAAAGCCTGCAGGCTATTCGACCAGACCGACCTGAGCGTAAGGGAAATTGCCGAAAAACTCGGCTACGACGATCCCTACTACTTCAGCCGACTCTTCAAAAAAGTGCAAGGCTGCTCCCCCTCCGCCTACCGCGAAACGATTAAAGGATAGCACCTTGTCCTCTCTACTAATACCCAATCCGGCAGAGCCGGAATCCAATAGAGGCTCAACGCAAAGGTGCAAAGAACGCTGAGGGTCGCAAAGGATTTCCTTTGCGCACTTGGCGGCTTTGCGTTGAAGAAATGCGGTGTAAACATAATGGAATTTTAAAAGTAAGAGACTAATTAACTTGTGTCGTATTTATCCCTCGCTCGTTCGAAAGGTTTCCTCCCCAAAGCCAAAAAACGGTTGACCTTGCCCCGAAACCTCCCACAATGCGCTTCTTTATTGATCAACTGGAATTTGCAGGGATATGAATCTGAAAAAAGTGCTATCGCTAGACACGGTGTGGGTCGACCTCAAGGCCGACACCAAACAGGGCATCATGGAGGAGATGGTCGACCGCCTGACGGCGGCCGGCAAGATTTCGGATCGCGAGGCGGTGCTACAGGCCGTGGTAGAGCGCGAGGAAAAGATGTCGACCGGCATGCAGAACGGCGTGGCCATTCCTCATGGAAAGACCGACGCGGTAAAGTCGCTGGTCGCGGCGGTGGCGCTGAACAAGGCCGGGGTGGATTTTGATTCTATGGACGGTGAACCCTGCACGATTTTTATCATGACCATTTCCCCGCTTAAACGCCGTGGACCACACATGCAGTTTTTGGCGGAGGTCAGCCGCCTGATTGGCCAAGCCTCCGAGCGCGAAAAGTTACTGGCCTGCCAGACGCATAACGAAATCCACGAACTACTTACCGGGAAATAAGACACCATGCACGAAGACGCCGCCACCAACCTTGTCCATCAAGCCGGCGAGGCCGCCGCGCATGCCGCCGAAGCCTCGGGCCACAGCATCACACATATGATGATGCACCTGATCCTTCAACTGGCCGTGATCATTATCGTGGCCAAGATCGGTGGCTATCTGTTCCAGCGTTTTCTCAAAATGCCTTCCGTGCTGGGCGAGCTGGCTTCGGGTATGGTGATCGGCCCCTATGCCTTTGGCGGCATGATTGATCTTCCGGGTATCGGCGTTCTCTTTGCAGAAAATGCGGGGTTTGCGGCCTCGGCAGAACTGTATGGCATTGCCACGCTAGCCTCGATCATCCTGCTATTCCTCGCCGGTCTCGAAACCGACCTGGCTGCATTTCTGCGCTATTCCGTCGTCGGTTCATTCGTCGGCCTAGGCGGCCTCGTTTTTGCCTTCGTGCTGGGGGATGGGCTCGCCGTGATATGGCCAGGCAATGGCATCGACTCCTTCATGGATCCGCCGGCGCTATTCCTCGGCGTCATCTCCGTGGCCACCTCCGTCGGAATCACCGCGCGGATTCTGGCCGAAAAACGAAAGATGGCCTCGCCGGAAGGCGTGACGATTCTGGCCGGCGCCGTGTTTGACGACGTTTTCGGCATCGTTACCCTCGCCATCGTTATGGGCATGGCCAAAGTCAGCATGGGCGGCGGCGAAGTCAACTGGGGCGAGATCGGAATGATTGCAGCCAAGGCCATCGGCTTCTTCGTGGTGGTGACTTCGCTCGGCCTGATTTTTGCCCGCAAGATTACATCGGCCATCAAGAAATTTAAATCGACCGAAATCATCGTGGCCATCTGCTTCGGGTTGGCACTGCTGCTGGCTGGGCTGGCCGAAATGGCCGGACTGGCGATGATCATTGGGGCCTACATCATGGGTCTCGCGCTCTCCCGTACCGATCTCGCCCACGAGATCGAACACCATTTGGAAGGGGTCTATAATATTCTCGTTCCAATCTTCTTTTGCGTGATGGGCATGATGGTCGACTTCTCGGTGATGAAGCCGGTGCTGATCTTTGGCTCAGCCTACTCGCTCCTCGCCATCTTCTCCAAAGTCGTCGGCTGCGGACTGCCCGCGTTCCTCATGAAGTTTAACCTGCGCGGTTCGCTGCGCATCGGCCTCGGAATGCTACCGCGCGGCGAGGTGGCGTTAATCATTGCCGGCATCGGTTTGGCCAGCGGGATCATCGACCAAGGGATCTTCGGCGTCTCTATTATGATGACCGTGATTACCACGATGCTCGCGCCGCCGCTGTTGGTTAAATCGTTCGAAGGCGGTTCCGGGCTTCGGAAAGAGCAGGACGATGGAAGCGAAGACATCGAAACCATCATCCTCGAATTCCCGTCACGCGACATCACCGAATTCTTGCTCCATCGCTTTGTCCGCGCCTTGCAAGATGAAGAGTTTTTTGTGCATCACTTGCATACCGAGCAACCGACCCACCGGGTACTCAAAGACGACATCGCCTTCACGTTGATTCAGGACGGCAACAAGCTCCAAGTCAACGTTCCACAAGCCAACCAGCACGTTGCCCGCATGATCCTGCTCGAAGAGCTGCTCTCGCTCTCCGACCTGCTCGAATCCACCAAGCAGATGAAGGGCCTCGACGAAATGGGCTCGGACCTCATGTCCGGCATGTTTGCGTAAGCATGGAGGGGCGCAGGCTCTGTGACCCCCGCACAAACGGAACTCCCGCACCGCCGAAGGCAGAGAGGCCTCTGCCCCTCCAAACTCCGTATGCGATCTATTCGTAGGCGGGACAGCTACCGCCACCGATTCTATTCCAACGGCCCATGCACCGAACACTCGGGCGGTGTGCCGATGGGGTTGAGTGTATACGTTCCCGCAGACGGGCAAGTATAGATATTGAGGTCATCATCGAGATCGGGAGCGAGATCCGTCGCGGATAGAATAATACGGAATTAAGCTGACTATGATTATTCCTCGCAGAGGCGCTGAGAACGCAGAGGTCCAACCATTTATCTCTGCGGTCTCTGCGTCTTTAGTGAGCGGAGCGAACGAGCGAGGGATAAATACGACTCAAGTTAATTTGATATTAACACCTTCCGATGCCTCTTTTTCAACCGTATAAATTTGCTTGGCCGTTTGAACCGATCTCCCGTCAACCCTTCCGCGCTACATCGCCAATAACGTGGCAAAGCCACCAAAGAAGATGCCGATCAGGAGGGCGATGCCAAAGAAGACGAGATAGAACAGAAGGATGGCGGGGATCGAGGCCAGCATGAGTTTGAGGATAATGCCGATCATCCGGCCAAAGGGAATATCGATGTCGGTTACGGTGATGCGATTGTCGTTCATGGAAGTCTCCTTTTAATGATGTGAAAGGAAGACTAGCGAACATGAGGCGAGGCGGCCATTACAATGGTGACCAAGGGTTGTAATCCAGAGAGGGTTTGGTAGCTTGACGGGATGAAATCGCAAACTCCTTTTGACCTATTGCTCTCGCTTCCACCGAACATGTGCGGCCACCTCGCCGACTGCGAACCTGCCGTGGCGGAACGAGCCTTTTCCACCTTCGATCCCCCCGGACAGCAGCTGGGATCGGGCGGAGGAACGGCCTATGTGCTGGAACAGGCATGGCGCGATTCGGGCATCGCGTCCTTTTCAGAATGGTTGGAAAAAAACGGAAAGCTGATTATCCACGGCGGGGGCGAGAGTCGCCGACTGCCGACGTATGCCGCCGCTGGAAAGCTGTTCATCCCGATGCCGGTGTTTCGCTGGGCGGTCGGACAACGACTGGATCAAACCTTGCTCGATCTGGCGGAGCCGACGTTGCAAAAGCTGGCTCAAGTGGCCTCCGAAAAGTCGCGCGTGATGGTGGCTAGTGGTGATGTGCTGGTACGGATGGAAGGGGAACTTCCGGAACTTCCGGATGCCGATGTGGTCTTCTTTGGCCTCTGGGTGAAGCCGGAGGAAGCGCAGAATTTCGGAGTTATGTTCTGTGATCGCCACGAGCCGGAAAAGCTCGTCACCTTCCTGCAAAAACCATCGCCCGATACCATTCGCGAAAAGTCGCGCGATGATCTCTTCCTGATTGATGTTGGCATCTGGTTGCTGAGCGAAAGGGCGGTGAACTGTCTGATGAAAAAAACGGGCTGGGATGCTCAAAAGAAGGCCTTTGCCCATGAGGTGCCCAACACCTACGACCTGTATGGAAGCTGGGCGCACCATCTAGGCTCTTCGCCGGTCGAGACCGATCCGGAAGTGGGTCAGCTGACCACGGCGGTGGTACCGCTGCCCCGTGCCGAATTCTATCATTTCGGCACCTGTTCCGACATGATGCAGTCGCTCTATGAACTCCAAAATCTGGAAGCCGACCAGACCAAGCTCGGTGCGGTTCCATCGCTGGCACAGCCGCGCCAGTTTGTGCAGAATGCGGTATTCAAAGCCCCGTTGCTGCGCGAGGAAAACCATTCGCTTTGGGTGGAAAACAGCCATATTCCCGCATCGTGGAAAATCGCCGCAGAAAATATTCTGACGGGTGTTCCGGAAAACGAATGGGCGCTTGAACTTGAAAACGGGATCTGTCTTGATTTTGTGCCGCTTGGGGAACAACGAGGTCTGCGCGTTTATGGTTTTGCCGATGCCTTTCGCGGAGCGATGGGCGAGGAAGCAACCCGCTGGATCGGCCGACCGGTTTCTGAATGGTTTACAGCGCGCGGCCTCACCTTGGAAGAGGCGAGGATCGACCCGCAGACCGATTTGCAGCTGGCCGCGCTCTTTCCAGTATTAGATAAATTTGACCCCGCCTTTGTGAAATGGATGTTTGCCGCTAAGCCCAAGGATTCCGCCGAGTGGCGCAGCCTGTGGCTGAAGTCAGAACGCCTTTCCGCCCGGCAGCTTGGGCAGCAAGCAAATTTAAACCGGATGTATAAAATGCGGAGTGCCCTGCGAGAGGGAACACTGCCGTTGATGGCAAAACATGCGGAACACAGTGTCTTCTATAAGCTCGACCTCGAAGCCACGGCAAAGCTCTATGCCGCCAGTCCGCACGCGCTTCCGGAACCCCTCGATGCGGCGACGCTGCGCAACCCGCTGGTGGCCCTGCACGACCAAATGTTCCGTTCCGATGTCTTGCGGCGGCGGGGCGATGGGGCATCGGAGCAGCACGAACAAGAGGCCTTTCAAACCTTGCGCCGACTGATCGTGAACCGATACAAGAAAACTCCGGTGGTGCCCGCGAATACCTTGATGGCCGATCAGATTGTATGGGGGCGTTGTCCCGTGCGGCTCGACTTTGCCGGCGGTTGGGCCGACACCCCGCCATTTTGCCTAGAGCATGGCGGAACCGTTTTGAATATTGCGGTGGAGCTTAATGGCCAGCCGCCCATCCAGATCTTTGCCCGTCGGACTCCGGAAAATGAACTGGTTATTCGCTCCATCGACCTCGGACTGACCGAGCATTTGAAAACCTATGATGACGTACGGTCCTACGACCAACTGGGGAGTGGTTTCACAGTCGCCCGTGCGGCCTTTGCGCTGGCTGGGTTCCATCCCGACTTTAACGGCGGCGCGTTTGCATCGCTCGAAGAACAACTCCAGGCTACGGGCGGCGGAGTCGAAATTTCGATGCTCGCTGCGATCCCAAAAGGCTCCGGCCTCGGAACGAGTAGCATGCTGGCCGCGACCCTTCTGGGGGTGTTGTCCGACTTTTCCGGCCTGAACTGGGACAAGGTTGAAATCACGCAGCGGACGTTGGCGCTGGAACAAATGCTCACGAGCGGCGGTGGATGGCAGGACCAAGTCGGCGGAGTCTTTCCCGGCATCAAGCTGGTGAAGACCGTGCCGGGGTTGGAGCAACAACCGGTGGTGCGCTGGTTGCCGGGTCGGTTTTTCCAGGGGCCGCAAAAAGAGCGAATGCTACTCTACTACACGGGGATCACCCGCGTGGCTCGCGATATTCTCGGAGAGATTGTCCGGGGTATTTTCCTCAATTCCAACGCCCGGCTGGAAACCGTGCATGCCATCGCGCAGGCCGCCGAGTTTTGCCACGACGCCATCCAGCGCGACGACTTCGAGGCCTTTGCCGAAGCGATTCGGCGCAGTTGGAAACTTAACAATGAACTCGACCCCGGAACCAATACGCCCGAGGTGCAAAAGATTTTCGACGATACCCGCGATGACCTCGCCGCCGCGAAACTACTCGGAGCGGGCGGTGGTGGTTATCTCTTCATGATCGCCAACGATACGGAGGCCGCCCTTCGTATCCGGCAACAGCTGGAAAAACAGCCGCCCAATCCCGGCGCGCGCTTCGTCGACTTTTCCCTCTCCGAGACCGGCCTACAGATTACGCGGAGCTGATTTTGGATCCGCTCTATCGCGCATAATGCATCTTTGAGGGTTTCGTTCTGAGCCCTTTCGGAAGGATTTCCGGGTAAAACAGGGCTCCATTTTGATATAGTATACTATATCAAAATGGTTGTTATTGGCCATTTTTTGGCTAAAATATATAGTATACTATATCAAAATGCGGGAGTCATCGGG
>JAUXGY010000288.1 GCA_030621805.1 Kiritimatiellales bacterium
TACGACTTATCCCTCGGAATCCGGAACAACTCCCGCCCCGAATTAGCATCCATCACCACCACCTCGCCCGTCCAATAATCCTCATAAAGACCGACGGTATAGCGAGCGATAAAATTTTCATCAACCCTCCCCAAAAACTGCCTTTGAGCCTTCGGAGAAAAACCACTAAAATCGACCGGAAAACTTCCCGCCGGCTGAACCAACCGAGCCGACAACGAAGGCAAACAAACCGGAAAATATAACCGCTGAATCGACGTCAAATACTCCCCAAGCACTAGCTCGTTCTCAACAACGAGAGTTTTTGGTTCATCAGAAAGCACCTCGGTCTTTCCCCATGCGGCGATGCCCGCCAACAAACCCATGTAAAGAATCACACTTCCCCTATTCATCTCTTCCCCTTGTTTGTAGTGTCCAACTCACATAACTGAACTTTCCAGTTTCTAACAAGATACAGTGATGTTTTGTTGTGTCAACAAAATATCGCGTTTTGCGATAATTCTGAGTGTAACCGCATATTGCGGTTATGGAAAAATCAATTCATAGCAATGAATATCTAGCTGTTTGCACAAAGCTACTTGAAATGCGAAAGACGGCAGGTATGACACAGCATCAACTGGCCGATGCTTTGGGTCGCGAACAGTCGTTTGTTTGGCGGATTGAAAAAGGCGAACGGCGATTGGATGTGGTTGAATTTTTCTGGGTATGTAGTGCGCTTGGGTATAATGCATCAGAAATCTATTCTGAGTTGTATGCCGCTTTTACCCAAATTAATTAAAAACAGCGCAGGAAGAAGCCTGTTTTTATAAACAAGCTTGCTGGATTACTAACCGGTTTGAATCAAAGGGCATGTTTGTAGTGCTATGTTGCCACGCTGCGTTAAATCGAACTGGTCTGCGCAATGATGGCTTTAAAAACCTTGTAGTTTAAATTGGGTCACGACTTATTACCCGTGCTCGTTATCTTTAGTCTGTTTAGTGCAGATTACATGTTTTCAGGTGGCTTGACTCAATGGATGGTTCGGGCATAATGCGCGGCTTCAATCAAGACGGGTTTTTTTATGATTAAAGTTTCTGGGGTGACGAAAAGATATCCGGCGCGACTGGCGGTGGATGATATTTCGTTCGAGGTGAGTCGCGGCGAGATTCTAGGTTTTTTGGGTCCAAACGGGGCGGGAAAGACCACGACGATGCGCATGTTGACGGGCTACTTGCCGATGAGTTCCGGAACGATCGAGGTGGCGGGCTACGATGTGGCTACGCAACCGCAGGAGGTGCGTCGTCGCATTGGCTATCTGCCGGAAAACTGCCCGCTCTATCCGGAAATGCGGGTGGATGAATATCTGCGTTTCCGTGCCGACCTCAAGGGCGTGAAGGGATCTGCACGCAAGGCCAAGATTAACGAGGTTAAGGAGCAGTGCGGCCTAACCGAGGTGGGCAGGCGCATTATCGGTCAGCTTTCAAAGGGCTATCGGCAGCGCGTCGGGCTGGCGGACAGTCTGGTACACGACCCTGAACTACTGATTCTCGATGAACCGACCGTGGGTCTCGACCCGTATCAGATTCGGCAAGTGCGCGAACTCATTAAGCAACTCTCTGAGAAGCACACCATCCTGCTCTGTACCCACATTCTTCCGGAGGTGGAGGCCATCTGCGAGCGCATCCTGATTATCAACGAAGGAAAGATTGTGGCGGCCGATACGGAGGCCAATCTGCATCGAAAACTCCACGCCTGTGCCGTGATTGAAATGGAAGTGAAGGCGGGTCAGGAGGAGGTCAGGGCCAAAATTGATGCCGTGGAGGGAATGGATATCCGTAATTGCAGCGAGTTGGACCAGGGCTGGATCTGGGTTGAGATCGAAGCGGACTCTTCTGAAATGCGCGTGGAGCTGTTCAATCTTGCGGTGACCGAAGGCTGGCCGTTGCGGGAACTCTCGGAACAGGAGCACTCGCTGGAGGATACATTTGTTCAAATCACCCGAAACACGGGGGGCGCACAATGAGGACGTTTTTGAGTTTGTTTAAGAAAGAGGTGCAAACCTGTTTCCTCTCACCGATTGCCTTTGTGGTCCTGTTCTTTTTCTGGGTCTTGAGTGGACTTAACTTCTGGTGGTTGCTGGTGCAGTTGGCGGACGGAGAGCCGCTGACCCGGGCGACGCAACAGATCTTCGGTGGATTGATTGGTTTTAGCTTACTGGTGATTGTTCCGCTGATTACCATGCGGTTGTTTGCGGAGGAGCGTAAACTGGGGACCTTGGAGTCGCTTCTGACCACCCCGCTGACGTCGTTGGAGTTGGTGCTGGCCAAGTTTGCCGGGTCGCTGGTGTTCTATGCCGTGCTCTGGTTGCCGGTGGTGGCTTATACTGTTATTCAGCAAAACCTGAGTCCTGTTGAAGCGATGCAATTCCCGGATTTTGGAGCCCTGCGTGCCGGGTTTTTGGGGGTTATGCTTGTGGGAGGGCTCTACATATCCATCGGCCTGCTCATGTCTAGTTTGACGTCGAATCAGATTGTTGCCGCCATTTCCGGGTTTGCCTTGCTGGCGGTTCTGTTTTTCTCAATGATGTTTTTGGCCTATACCTCACCCGATCCCCTATTACGGGCTGCGGGACAATACTTCTCATCGTATGCCCATTTATTGGATTTTTCTAGAGGCATTGTGAATGGCTGGAGCGTGGTGCTTTATCTCAGTACAACGGCATGGGTGCTGTTTGCATCGGTTCGGGTGGTCGAGTCCAAGCGAACCTAATCTCCTTACAAAGTTTTTTATAAGAGTGGAATGTATTAAATGAAACGATTTCTATCCAACTTGAACAAGGTCGCATCGCTGGCACTTGCGCTGGTCGTGGTTTTGCTGGTCAACTGGATTGCGCTAACCAACCCGACACGGATCGATCTTAGCGGGCGGAAATATTACGCGTTGTCGGAGAAAACAACCAACCTTCTCGAAGGGTTGGAATACCCCGTGAAGGTGACCGTGTTTTTTCAGGAAGAGCATAATCTCTACCTCGATATTGAAAACCTGCTGGAGGAGTACCAATACCACACTAGGAACATCCATGTGGAGTGGGTGGATCCCGCACGAGACTTGGCGCGTACCGAAAAGCTTGCGGAGAAATATGGACTGACTGAAGTTCAGGTGGTGGTGTTCGAAGTCGAGGGAAAAAGCAAGGTCGTGAAGCAGAAGGATTTGGCGGATGTCAAAATCGTTAGAAACCGGCGTGAACCCATCCTCTCCGCCTTCAAAGGGGAGCAGGCCTTTTCGAGTGCAATCCAAGGGCTTGTTCAGGGCGAGACCCCGGTGGTTTATTTCCTGGTCGGTCACGGTGAAAAGCGGGTAACCGAGTT
>JAUXGY010000166.1 GCA_030621805.1 Kiritimatiellales bacterium
GCTGCCAAACTCGGTTGCGTTGTGGTGCTCAAAGGTGCCGGCACCGTTGTGGCCGCACCTGAACATCCGCTGGCGATTAATCTGACCGGCAACCCCGGCATGGCTTCCGGTGGCTCGGGTGATGTGCTGGCGGGAATGATCGTTGGCCTCGCGGGGCAGGGGGTTCCTCCGTTTGAAGCCGCCTGTGCCGCCGTCTGGATCCATGGCCGCGCCGGCGATCTCGCCGCTGCCGAAAAATCACAGGCGTCGCTCATCGCGTCCGATCTTATCGAAAAACTTCCCGAAGCCTTCCGCGCGGTTTCTTGCCGCTAAGTGTAGACGGAAGATTGCTTCTATTTGGCGCAATCACCTGCTCCGTTGGGGCGGGCTTGTGCGATCAATCCTTCTTTGCAAAGGATAGAAGTATCCTGTGTTCTGTCTGAACGGAGCAAGATGCTCCGTCTACGTTAGGCATTCACCATATTGGCAGGCTGGTGGGTGGCTTGGAGAACGGTCTGCCAGAACCAGCTTTGCGGATCGATCGTCTTGCGCGCGCCGATCATGGAAATCGGCAGATGCACAAGACGGTCGTGGTGGAGGCCTACAATTAGATTGGTTTTTCCGGCCATGGCCGCGTGCACCGCGTTGCTGCCGAGGCGCAGGCAATACATCGAATCATTGGCGTTAGCGCGCCGACTGCGAATATTGTAGCTCGGATCAAAATATTTAACGTTCACTTCGATGCCATCCGCCTTAAAGGCGGTTTTAATTTCGCTCTTCAACAGGAGGCCGATGTCGGCGAGGTTTTTGTTGCCAGACTTGTTGGAGCCCAACTCGGTATCGAACAAATTCTGCCCCGCCCCCTCGGCCACCACGACAACCGCGTGCTCCTTGCTGTGTAGGCGGTTTTTGAGATGCTCCAAAAATCCGTTCGGGCCGTGTAGGTCGAACGGGACTTCCGGTACGAGGCAAAAGTTGACGTTGCTGTTGGCCAGCGCCGCGCTCGCCGCAATCCAGCCGGATTCGCGGCCCATCAAACGGACCAGGCCGACGCCGTTGCGGTAGGCCTTGGCTTCGGAGTGTGCGTTGGTGATGATGTCCCACGTGGCTTCCACCGCGGTTTCGAATCCGAAGGAGCGTTGGATCAGATCGACATCGTTGTCGATGGTTTTCGGGATCCCGACTACGGCAATCGGGAGATTGCGTTTCTTGACGCCCTCGACAATGTCGCGTGCGCCGCGCTGCGTGCCGTCGCCACCGATCGTGAAGAGAATATCCACACCGTAGTGTACCAGCGTATCGATAATATCGTCGGTATCCTGCGCGCCGCGCGACGACTTGAGGATGGTGCCGCCTTTTTCGTGGATTTCATCGGTGTTGTCGGTGGTGAGCTCGATGGGGTAGTGGTAGTACTTTGCCACGAGACCTTCGTAGCCATATTTGAAGCCCAGCACGCGTTTGACCCCGTAGCTCTCCAATGCGCAGAAGGTCAGCGCGCGGATTACATCGTTCAGTCCGGGGCAGAGCCCGCCGCAGGTCACGATGCCGACGGTGACTTCCTTTGGATTGAAGAATAGTTTTTCGCGCGGCCCAGCGAGCTCGAAATATTCAATGTCACTAATATTCTCAAGCGAGTCCAAATCCCGGGTGCGGTCGTTGCAGGCCACGGCTTCGTTGTTGTAGAAGCGGTTAATGCGCCCCTTGAGAGGAGAGGTGAAGGAGGGTTTTCCCAACACGTCGGTTCGGATAATTTTCGGGGTGCTCATAGGGTGCTCCTGCTAGAATTGGGAAAGAAAGCGTACGTCGTTTTCGTAGAGATTGCGGATGTCGTGAATGCCGAAGAGGATCATCGTGATGCGCTCGATGCCCATGCCGAATGCAAATCCACTCACCTTCTCTGCATCGTAGCCAACGGACTCGAAGACGTTGGGGTCAACCATGCCCGCGCCGAGGATCTCGATCCATCCACTGTTTTTGCAGACCCGACAGCCTTTGCCGTTGCAGACGTGGCAGGTAAAGTCCACCTCCACGCTCGGTTCCGTGAACGGGAAAAAGTGCGGGCGGAAACGAATCTTCACATCCGGCCCCATCATCTCCTTGGCAAAATAGGAAAGCGTGCCCTTGAGGTCGGCCAGCGAAACGTTCTCATCCACATAGAGGCCTTCGACCTGATGGAAGTTGGCGCTATGCGTAGCGTCCGGCGTGTCGCGGCGGTAGCAGCGGCCCGGCGAGATGATCCGCACCGGCGGCTTGTGTTCCATCATATAGCGCACCTGTACCGGTGAGGTGTGGCAACGCATTAGCTCACCGCTTTCCAGGTAAAACGTATCCTGCTCATCGCGCGACGGATGGTCCGCCGGTGTGTTGAGCGCATCGAAATTGTTCCAAACCGTTTCTACGTCCGGCCCATCCGCCACCGTGAAGCCCAACGTCTGGAAAATCCCGGTGATGCGATCGGTAATCTGCGTGATCGGATGCCGCGTGCCCAGCCCCTGCCACTGGCCCGGTTGGGTCAGGTCGAATCCCGCACCACCTGAAGCAGTACCGCCCGCAAACTCTGCCTGTTTTTGTTTGATCAATTCCGTCAGCTCATTCTTGAGTTCGTTGACGGTCTTGCCGAACAGGGGCTTTTCTTCCTTGGAGACATTTTTCAGTTCCTGCATCACCTGCGGCAAAAGCCCTTTGCGGCTGAGATATTCAATCCGCACGGCCTCGATTGCCGCCGCGTCCACCGCGTTTTGCGCTTCGCCCAGCGCCTTCGCCTTTAAATCGTTGAGATCCTGCAAATTCATAATTCAGCGGTTCCTTGTTCAATATTCGAAATTCAAAACCCCATCTTCCCGTGTTGAGGAAATATGGCAATTGCTTTTTTACTGTTTTTCTATGGACGGGAGGGGTTTTGGTTTGAAGCGGCCGCATTGAATTTTGGGCGGAGGGGATTCATGGTATGCATTCTGCTTTGTTTAGTCGGATATTTCTCTTTTTCCACAGGGACACCATATAAGGAGGTTAGTTTTGAAAAAATGGATATTTGCCGTCGGATTTTTACTATTAAGTATGCATATGGTTCAGGCACAGTTGGTTACGCTATATACCAATGCACCAGCGGGCTCAACGGTTACGCTGTCGAACACAGTCGTGGTGGCGGCTTCTCGGGATAAAACAAATGACACCGCGGTGATTGCTTTTGATCTGGGCCTCGGCTCGCTTGAAGGCTCTGGAGGGATTGTGGTTGTTAGTGAAGCAACCAACAATCTGAGCGGAGCTTTCCGGCTGGCCGGTGTGGTTGCAACCAATGCGCTCACGACCGCAAACTATACGGGTGCAATCAGAGTGCAGAATAATCTCTCTGCTTTTACTGCGATAAACAGCACGTCGACTCACGCCAATGCAATGGCCGTGGGTATTGTGGGGTCGGTGATGGGTGATTTATCTTCTGATTTTCAGATTGAGGCCCTTGCAGGGTTTGCAGGCTCCGAAACTAATTTTGCTGAAGCGAATGCCGAAGCCTATGGAGTTACTGGAGACCTGGATGGGGATCTACTAGGAACGATGGTGTTGACCGCCGTTTCCGGCACGGCAACATCGGGATTGGATCGTGCCAGTGCGTATGCGATAAGCGCTGCAATTGGGGGCGATTTTAATGGGAATCTTGAGGGATCCATCACGATGGAAGCTCAGGCCGGAACCGCAATAACCGAGAGCAACGGCTCCGCGTTTGCCTGGGCAGAAGCCGTTGGCGTGGGCTCCCATGGTGATGGAACCAACGGTATTGTTTCTGGAACAATGAATGGGGCCGTGTCTGCCACGGCTCGCGGAGGGAAAGCGGATGGTTCTGGCCAAGCCGCTGCCTTTGCGAATGCAACCGGAATTAACCGGCTCGAAGCCGGGAATATGAGCGGTCAAATTGAGGCTCAGGCTTTCGGTGGGAGTGCGGTTTCCGACACAGCAGATGCAAGGGCAACGGCCGAGGCCTTCGGAATTGCCCGCGGGGTGGAGGAGAATATTTTGGAAACAGCAACCATTTCAGCTATGGCTTTTGGCGGGCAGGCAACCGCGACCAATGGCGTTGCGCTGGCTTCGGCGACGGCAACAGGAATTGGCGGCGAGAGCAACGAGGTTGTGGTTGCGTCCTCTGGTCAAATTTCGGCGACGGCAACGGGCGGAAGTGCGCAGACGGGCGACGGTTCCGCGGATGCCACCGCAAAGGCGTCTGCGTTGGCCAATGGTGATGTGAGCGGAGTTCTGGCTGGCACCCTTACTGCAACCGCTCAGGGCACGGGGATGGCCTCGGTGACCGGCACCGGATTGGCTGATGCTTCTACAGAAGCCTATGGTGTGAAAAATGGGAGTGTGGGGAATATTTTGGGTACGATGCGCATTTCTGCAACGGGCGGAACCGCATTATCAGGCAGTGATGCCCGCGCCAATGCCACGGCTTACGGAATCGAGGGCGGCATGCATGGGGACACAATGAGCGGAACCATTGAAGTGTCTGCCATGGGCGGAAGTGCCACGGGTGCTTCTTCCTCGCAGGCCACGGCCTTGGCCGTCGGGATTTCAGGCGGTTCGATGAATATCAGCAACTACACCGGAGCCATCACCGCAACGGCAATGGGCGGAGCGCAGGATGGGGTGGCGAACGCGGGTCAGGCTGATGCCGTCGGGATTGAAGCAACGGCGGATCTAACACTTAACGTCCTTTCTGGCAGCATCGTTGCTCTGGCAACGGGGAGCAATTCCACCGCTCATGCGATACTTGGCGGAACGGGCGCGGATACCATCACGCTGGGAAATGCCAAAATTATTGGGGATATCGATTTGCGGGGGGGCGGTAATTTGCTGACGGTGAATGGCAATACATCCCTCGAGGGTGATATTAAATCCACAGGTGGAACCATCAATTTCCGCGTGGACAATGCCATGCTTTTCCTCGGCAAGCCGATACAGGTTTCCAATTTGACGGGAGGAACCATGTTTTTTGCCGGTGACAGCGAGTTGACGGTAGGGTTAACCGGCGATCCTTCCAGCCCGGCCAATTCAAAATTAATGGTGGATGGCTCGGTTGCTGCCCCGGATGGCCTCGGGATCAATGCGGCTCCTTCTGCGATAAGCCCTGCTGGAGATAGCGT
>JAUXGY010000030.1 GCA_030621805.1 Kiritimatiellales bacterium
GAATCAGGGCAACGGTTCCCATTAGATGTCCTCCTCAACCGGAGCGACTACTTCTGATTCGGTCTCGGATTGGAATCCATTCCCACGATCCGCTAGTGTTTCAATCAGGTTTTCAATCGTGAATAGGATGATGAAAATGCCAGAGATGGGAAGTGCAAGATAGACGTAGCCCATTTTCCATTCGAGTGCAGGTGTGGATTGCCCCATGAGTAACGCATCGGCGACGACGCGACTTCCACCATAAAGGAAAACAGCCGTTGCGAAGAACAGCACCACGAGGTGAGAAACCACGGCCATCAGTTTCTGTGCATCGGAATGGAGCTTGCCCACAAAGTAGTCGACCCCCAGGTGCCCTTTGGTGCCAAAGGCAACCGCACCACCGAGCAACGCCACCCATATGAGGAGGAATCGTGCGAGTTCTTCCGTCCACTTGGTTTGTTCGCCAATTACATAGCGGGAAAACACGCCCCACACCACATCGAGTACCAGCAATGTTACCACAATCATCAGCCCCCAACTGAGTGCAGTCGTCATGTCCTTCTTAAATCGAAGCAAACGCGCCTGCATTATTACTTAACCTCGGAAATTCGATTAAGCAATTCACGGACATCGGGGTTCTCGACGTTTTCAAGCATTGGAGTCACTTTGGCGGCAAAGGCGGCCGTGTCGACCTCGTAGACGGTCACGCCTTCGGCCTTGGCCTGTTCTAAAGCTTCGGCCGTTTTTTTCTGCCATAGCTTACGTTGGAAGTCGGAGGACTCGCTTGCCGCCTGAGTCACCCAATCTTGTACCTGTGGGTCAAGATTTTTCCAGATCTTGGAGCTTATCATTAACATATCGGGAACGCGGGTGTGGCCATCAAGCGAGAAATGCTTACAGATCTCGTAATGCTTATTGGAGAAAAAGCTCGGAGGATTATTTTCCGCGCCATCGACGGTGCCTTGAGCGAGAGCAGAATAGAGTTCGCCCCATGCGATAGGAGTGGGTGAACCGCCCATTGCTTTGACCATCTCGATGGCCGTTGCGCTATTCATCACCCGGATTTTTAACCCTTTCAGATCGTCGGGAGTGCGAATTGGGGCGTCCTTTGTATAAAAATTACGGCTACCGCCATCGTAGTAGCAAAGTCCTCGTAGAAACTTATCTTCGCCTTTTTGGAGTAGTTCCTGCCCAATGTTACCATTTAGTACATTCCAGTAGTGCTCACCATTGCGAAAGATATAGGGAAGACCGAACACGGACATCGCGGGGATGAAGTTTTCCATGGCGGCGGCGGATGTTTTGGTCATGGCCAGCGACCCATTTTGGAGCTGTTCAATACATTGGATTTCTGAACCCAGCACGGAGCTGGAGTAGATATCGATGGTGACACTGCCGGAAGAGAGTTCCTCCAGCCGCTTCTTCATAAACTCCATCGCCTGATGAACCGGATGGCCGGTATCCAGGCCATGTCCGAGTTTCAGAACCAACTGACCTTTAGGTCCCTCACCTGCCTTCTGCCCCCGCAGGTATAAAGAAAATCCGCCCGTCGCCAAGAGCAACCCAACCAGAATTCCAGCAATAAACATCGATGTTGCCTTGCTCATAATACCTTTCCCCTAAACCCTGTTTAATGCCGTCTATGGACAGGCTATCACAAGTCCGACTACATCGCTCTTATAGTCTGTAAATGTATTCCAAGGTCCGCTGAGCCAAAGCAACACCGTATACCCTTCCCCGGAAACAATGATTGGACGGATATTCCGATGACCGGAACCGATGGTGACTGGTTTCCATTGGATGGAGGATATTTTGTTGCTCGCACCCACGTTGCCCACATAAATTTCGTGAGTTCCGCCGAGGCTTTTTCCCGTGACAGGATCGACGTCGGTCGAGATGGCGACTTTGCTTGGATCGGCGGGATCGAAGGCCATGAGACCGGTGTAGCTACTTTCTCTGGTATAGAGGCATTTACCCGCATACGCGATTTCACGGTCGGTCCACGCTGTTCCATTCCATGAAGCAATACGATAGCGATGATCGCTGTTACTTAGGTAAAGCGTATAGCCGACATGAGGATTGCCCTTTACATCGGATGCCATCGTGCAGGTCCACGCACTATTGGGAACGCTTTCGAATCCTTTTGGTTTCTTCGATGTGTCGCTCCCCAGAAAGATACGCTCTGTTTCCGACGGAACCAGCGGACCGTCTGAAAGGTTCTTTATTTTGGATCCATCCACGTTATAGAAAGCGCCATCGCGAAAGTCAGCATAGTAGAGGCTGTTTCCATACTTTCGCGGATGCCCTTCCGTGAAGGAGACGCCCACGGTATTGGCATCACGCTGTAAATAGCGGGCATAGGGACGATGCCGACCGTCGACTTCATCCGCAATAAAGTGCGTGCGGTTGCCCCATGTTTCACCCTCATCGGAGGAGGTAATAAATGTAGGGTTGTAGGTGTCGCCAGAGCGAAAGAAGTTATAGAGCAGACCTTTGTTCTTCATCGTGTAGAGGTTGATGTAGGTAACACCCCTCCTCTGGGGATAGTCATGGACAAAGCGCTGTTCTTCCTCCCACTTGAGATAATTAACCGGATCGGAAATCCGATAGTAATGAATCTTCTCGTTGCCATGTTTGGCGTAAACGGCGAGGATGCTTCCGTCCGGGCGAGCATATAGCGCCGGTACATTATGGTCATCGCGCTGGAATTTTTCGTGCAATACCACAGTGCCGAGATCCTTGCGGGATTCGAGATCATAGATACTGATTTTTACGTCGCCGCTTTGGCCGCTAAGACCCGCAACAATGAGTTTTTCATTATTGATGATTACCCGGGGATCCTGATACCAGCACCACCCGCCATCTTTCATAAACGTAATCGGCGCAGGAGTTCCCTTTTTTTGTTTTTTTGAAACCGCAGGTTTCTCTTTATTGGAAACCCATTTATAGACTTCTGTGCCAGCGGCCAGAAAGGCTCCGATGCCGTAGACTTCTGTGTAGTTTTCGAAGGAATCTCCCGGCGATGCTCCGACAGGCTGAACATAGCCCAGCAAGCCCTCGTCGGTCACGCATTCGGCCAAGGCATTCCACCCCTTCATCACTACGGGCTCGTAGGTAGCGCGATCAAGATACCCTTGATTGATTCCCCATGTTAAGCCAAATACGAAGAACGATGTGCCGCTGGTCTCCTTGATGGGATAGCCTTCCGTTCCTCCGAGAACCCCCATCGACCACGTTCCATCTGGACGTTGCGCCTTTTTGATGGATTCTGCCATATTTTGGAAAAGTTTCACATAGAATTCACGTCCCCGCCAATCTTCTGGAAGATCGGGAATCATGAGTGCCAAACCACCGAATACCCAGCCGTTTCCTCGCGACCAAAATACCTTTTCGCCATTTTCCTCGCGCTTGGGGAAATAGCTCGAGTCCCGCCAGAAGAGTTTTTCCTCCTTGTCCCAGAGCAGGTCGTAGGTGGCATGATATTCCTGATCCATAAAATCAAGATATTTTTGTTCGCCAGTAATCTTTGCCAACCGTGCCCAAACAGGAGGTGCCATAAAGAGCGCATCGCACCAGCCCCAGCGGTTATGGCAATCGGTCCCTCTTCCCCATTTCAGGGAACCGGTTTTCGGGTTGTTCAAAATCCAATCAAACCGTTCGATGGTCGGCTCGATCATCGCTTTGTCGCCAACGTTCTCGTAGAGGTTGAGATAGAACTGTCCAACGGTGTGATCATCCGCATGATACCGTCTGCGATGGAGCTTCCAGCCATTCCGCTCCCCGATCATTTTCAGCCAATTCACATATTTAGGATCTTCGGCAATCGTGCTCCACTCATACATCCCTGCGTACAACGCACCGCAATGCCATTCCAAATCGTGGTAGCGGCCTCGGTTTTGCCACTTCTGTTTAGGCGCAAGAGCCCTATATTTTCCCATATCCGAAAATGTTAAAATCTGCCAATCAGCCACCTTCTGCGTCAGCGCTTTCACCTCTTCGGGGGTTGGATTTGATGCCCGCGTTCCACTCGCGCAGGTCAGTGCGAAAACCATTGCTCCTAAAAACACTCTTTTCATGAAGGCTCCTATAGGTCGTTTTCACCTTTTACATATCCAAAATTAGCCAGAATTCCACCATCCACGTAGAGGATATGTCCATTCACAAAAGTGCTGGCGTCCGAGGCTAGAAAAAGCGCGGCGTTACCGATATCTTCCGGCTCGCCCCAGCGCCCGGCGGGGGTACGCATCATGACCAGATCGTTGAACGGATGGCCGCCCTCGCGGATAGATGCGGTTTGCGCAGTGGCGATATAACCGGGGCCGATTCCATTGACCTGAATGTTGTACTTGGCCCATTCGCAGCACATGTTGGCCGTCAGTAATTTCAATCCACCTTTAGCGGAGGCATAGGCGGAAACCGAGTTGCGGCCATAGACGCTCATCATAGAGCACATGTTGATGATTTTTCCGCCGCCCTTTTTGATCATCCCCGGAGCAACCCGCTTACCAACGATAAACGGGGCAACCAGATCGACGTCGATCACCTGCTTGTAGTCGTCGACCGGCATATCGAGAATAGGAACTCGCTTAATAATGCCCGCATTATTGACGAGAATATCGATGGTTCCTACCTCTTCTTCGATTTTGGAGATTCCGGTATCCACATCTGCCTCGTCGGTTACGTCGAAAAGAACCGTGAACGCGTCAATGCCATTCGCCGTATATTCCTTCTTCGCCTCGTCGAGTTTTTCCTCGCTGAGGTCGTTCACGCAGATTTTTGCGCCGGCCTTGCCGAGCACAGTACCTACGGACATCCCGATGCCGTGCGTTCCACCGGTCACCAAAACGACCTTGTCTTTCAAATTAAACAGTTCCTGAATCATGGTTCTATTCCTATTTTTTATCCTAAAATACAACGTGATCCATGTCATCAAACCGCTGATTTTCGCCGCCCATCGTCCAGCAGAAGGCGTAGGCCTTCGTACCGCAACCGGAGTGAATCGACCACATCGGTGAAATCACCGATTGTTCGTTCGCGAGCGTGATATGGCGGGTTTCATCACTCGGCCCCATCATATGGAAAACTCTGGATGATTCATCGAGGTTAAAATACATATAGACTTCCGTGCGTCGCTCATGCGTGTGGCATGGCATCGTATTCCATACACTGCCCGGTTCCAGCACCGTAAAGCCCATCACCAACTGGCAGCTCTGGATGCCGTTCTCATGAATATATTGATAAATCGTGCGCTTGTTGGAATCTTCTATCGATCCCAGTTCGATGACATTAGCATCGCCCTTCTTCGCTTGCGTGGTTGGATATTCCGTGTGGGCGGGATAGCTCACCAAATGGAAACGCGCCGGGGTTTCCCCGACCGCACTCTCGAACACCACGTCCTTGCTACCACGTCCGATATAGAGCCCGTCGTGGGGTTCCATCTCGTATAAGGTTCCGTCAACCGTAACCGTTCCATGACCGCCAATGTTGAGTACGCCGATTTCCCGGCGCTGGCAAAAATAGTCGGAGGCCATCGCCTTGCCGGAATTGAGTGCCAAGCTTCCAGCGGTTGGAACCGCTGCCCCGATAATACTCCGCTCAACCTCGCAGTAAAGCAGGTTTAATTTCCCATCCTCAAAAAGATCGATCAGGAATGCGTCGCGTAACTCTTGCGTTGTCATTCGCTTGTATTCGTTTTTCCCGACGGTGTATCGCATGTTCATTGAGTACTTCCTTTATTTTCCAGACTGACCATTACTTATTTAAATATTTCTTCCACTGAGATTGGCTTTTGATCGCCTCTGCCTTTTCCCACCCGTAGCCGGCTTGGTAGCGCAGGCGGCCATGGTCGTCGGTTTCGGTAATGATAAAGATATGGCTTTCATCGGTTTTCTTGGATTTCACTTCCTTTATTTCCTTGATGCGCGAGGGATCAATTTTTGCGGCGGTACCCAGATCGCTACCGTCGATCGTTTCCCAGCAGGCAATCCAGCCTCGCTCCTTGCTGTGAAACGCCTCGGCCTTGCCATCATGGGTGGTGATGCCGATGCAGACCGGAAGACCCGCGGCAATCTTCCCGTCTTTGGTAAAAACCGAATCAACGGAAAAAAGGCGCTTGCCGAGATCGATGGTGATGGTCTTTTCCTCGCCATAGACCGTGCCGTCGATTTCGCGTTCGTACGTTAGCTTAAAAACGGAACGCTCCAGCGTGCATTTGATTACTTCATATTGGGTGTAGGTTTCGAGGGGTTCGCGCTGGCCATTGATCCAGAGGCTTGTCCCGCCGCATCCGGCCGACGAACCGGCATGGTAGGGATCATATCCCTCGCCATGGTCCTTGTGGTAGGTTTTTCCCTCGGTCGCCTCTTTATACCACTTGTTGATGATCGGGTAGTCCACGCGCTTGAGCCAGCAGTCGATACCGCTGTTTTCCTTGCCTTTGCGCAACGCCGGGCCATAGACCCGGAAAGCAATCATATCGTTTTCCCAAGCAAAATCGTCCGAGCGTTCCGGCACATACCGGGCAAAGGTTCGGGGAACTTTCATCTCTCCCAACACCAGGCTTCCGGAGACACACAGCATGCCTATGATAACTATCGAGTTCATAACAACTTCCTCCCCACTTTCTGCATATGCTCCCATGGACATAGATAATGCCCGAAATATAGACCCTCGATCCAATCCATACCTCAAATATAGAAGAATATATAATCTCCCCAAATCAACAATTCCAAGGCGAAACGAATCGAATCAAGTAATTGTCCAGATATGAACATATCCTGCCTAAATAGTTCTCTCTGCAAAAATGCCGGTCAAAACAATTTACATGTGTTCAAATATAAACATACTGCGCTGTATGAAAGAATATCGGACGCCCAACCTCGCTAAAGCCTGCCAAGTACTTAACCACATTTCCAACAGCGATGGAGAGGTTCAGCTTAAGGATATCGCAAGCGGCCTCTCCATTCCACGCACCACGGCATTACGCATCACACAAACTCTGATGGATGTGGGCTACCTTGCCCAACACGAGAACGGCAGATTCACCCTTGGCCCCGCGCTCGTGCAACTTGGAGTAAAAGCACTGGACAATCTCGATATCCGCAACTTTGCCCGCCCTGTCCTGAAGTCCCTTTCCGAAGAGACTGGAGAATCATCCCACCTCGCTATGCTCTCCGGAGATAAATCATTATTAGTTGAAGTGGCCGATAGCCCACATCCCATCCGCATTGCGGCGCGTCCCGGCACACTGGTTGATTTACACTGCTCTTCCACCGGAAAGGTTTTTCTAGCTTTCAGCGTTCCTGAACCAATAAAGTTTTGCCCCACTCTGGAGCTACCATCACACACACATAACACCCATACCTCTGTGAAAGCTGTACTGAACGGTATTGAAGAAACTCGCAAGCGAGGCTTTGCCATCGACGAAGAGGAATATGCTCCCGGCGTACGCTGCATTGCGGCACCCGTAATCAATGCTTTTGGAAAAACCATCGCAGCCGTGGGCCTCACGGCTTCGACGAGCACCTTCACCAAGGCCAAAATCGAACCCATGGCGAAGAAGCTCCTAGCAGCGGCGACGAATATCTCCGTCAACATGGGCTTCAGCCACCAGAGTCTGCCCATGGGTTCAAAATGACTTCACACTTGTAAAAACGGCGAACTGTTTCCTTATTGATCGAGAAGTCAAAGATAATTCCCTCGTCCGGTTCGACGACACATCCTAGCTGTGGCTCGCCCGGCGGTCGAGTCCTGCCACTCCCCCAGAACCAGGATATGAATAAAAAAAGGAAGGGAAAGAAGACCTTTCCCGCCCAATTCAAGTCATATTCCAACGAAAAATTCTAGATCATCAGCTTTCGGCGAAGGAAGAGTAAAGTGCCACCAGAAACAACAATCAAACCCAGTGTAGCCGGTTCAGGAATGGCTTTATAACTTACACCATCATACCAAGTTCGATCATCATTTCCGGTGACATCATTACTATAAATATTGGCAATGCCGGATCGATCCATCGATTACGACGCTTCCGAGATCTGCCTGATAAAGCTCGCGATTACTGTCCGCAACAAAAACGCTTCCATCCGTGAAGTATGAGGCTGCGGTTACACCACTAATATCCGTTGCATTGAGGGCTAGACTTGTAGTCCGTTAACGAACCAGAAGTAAGGCCTGCAGCCAAATCCCAATCACTGTTTCCGCTCGCAGCCACCGCCCAGAAATAGGCATACATATTTATCGTGATTGCTGTGGGGGTATATGCCGTCCCATCCGCCAATGTGGTGTTTGCGGTCGCAGCATCCACATAAGTAATCAGAGATGCCGACGCAACAGACGTCAGGCTCAAACCCGCAACAAGAGCCAGTCCGGGTGCTTTTAATGCATATTCCTTCGAGTTCCTTCTCCTTGTGTTCGTTTGCGTGTCCTCATTGACACAAATCGGAAGATAACTCATCAGTAAGACACACATCCCCAAAAAAAATTAAAATCTTCTGTTTTATCCATATATGAACACAGCTCCTGTTCCTCTCTAAGGGGAAGGCACGCTCAATTCTCCAACGTCATACGAAGGCGATAAAAACCCTTCGGCGCATCAAATGTGGGAGTGACCGTTGTTCTTCGAATGCGGTAGAAATGATGAAATAAGTATTGCAGTTAAGAATGGCTAGGGTTTTCTGAGAAACAAGAATTTTGGCTGAGCCCGGGCACACCCCTGTCTTTGAGAAAAGAAGGTTTCAAATGGATTATGGTGGCGACTGCTTATGGTAAGGATAATTTGAGGGCGCGGAATAAAGGATCAGTGATCCCTGCCCCGTTCCTTTTCAACAAAAGGAATAATGAAGAAAATAGGGATCGTTCCGATCACGTACACACAGGCGGTAATAAGAAAACACCGGCGAAAGTTTCCATCTCCGATGAGGAATCCTCCCAACACGGCCGAGGCACTCCAGAATAATCCCCAGGCAACACTTTGTAGAGAATTCCATATACCCCGATTTTTCTTTGGAACAAAATCCATGATAATAGAACGACTCAAAGGCTGAGAGGCATTCATCAGGGCATTACGAAGGGCAAAAAGCGGGATGAGCCAGATCAGCGCGGGATAGAAGGCGATGGTAACCAAACAACCAATGGCCATGGCCTGAACCGCAATAATCATCTGCGCCCGGCCCCGCTTCTTTGATGCCTTTTGGGCCAGGATGCCTAACCCTCCGGTCACAGCAAAGGTCAGGGTAAGAATCAACTGCACCTGGATTGGACTCAAATGGTAAATATCCCGAAAAAAGACAGGAAAGAATTTCACCGTCATTCCTGCTCCCATCCCGACGATAAAATTTGCAATGAGAATGCTCATCGGAACGAACTTCCGGCCTTTTTGACCCGTTTCACGGTGATCGGCACCTTGGCCGTGAAAGACCGATTCACTTTCATCACCGAGCGTATGTCTCTCTTTTAATCCCACTAGCATGAAAACAGAAATCATGGAAAGACCCAGCCCTGTTATCATCACCCGGCGAAGGATGGCAAGTTCCCAGTCATTACCAAGCCAAAGAAAAAGAAAAATACTTAAAAGCGGCCCGATGGTCATTCCGAACTGCCGCGTGACATGGATGCGGGTATAGATTCCGGAACGGTTGCCGGAGCGGACCGAATCAGCGAGAATCGCCTCTGCCGCCGGGCCGGACAAAGCATGGAATCCGCCATAGAAAATCAGCCCGAGAATAATGGAATAAATACTCTGCCCTACGATGAGAAAAAGGGTGCCGATGATTCCCGAGGCAATGGCAATCCGGATCGTTCCCTCCCGCGACCAGCGGTCGGCCAGGAGGCCCGCGGGGAGAACCAACAGCAGCATCACGATACCACTAACCGCCGATGTTGCCCCCAGGAGTTCATTGGGACGGAGACCGAATAAAGATCCAGATTGCTCGGCCATAATAACAATGAACAGGCTGAACACGCTCCCCATCCAGACTCCGGTACCAATTGATTGCAGGATGGTGAATCGGAGAAAGGTCTGAATATTTTTACTATTTTCCTGCTCGAGCATTTGAGAATGTATCTATGGGATGAATCACAGGTCAACAGCTTTGTTCTGTATTAATCTCCCTCACCCCTTCGCGTCACTCACTCAAGACACAGCATTCGCAGAGGAAAAACTAAAAGCATGCTCTGCGTCCTCAACGACTCTGCGAGAAACCATTTAGTATATCGTCAGAAATTACCTAAAAAATGCAGTTAAGCTTCCTTGACGGAAATTTCAAATAGGCAAAAGCTGGGTTCCGGCGGAGACCGAGAGCAGGTGGGTATCTTTCAAAAAATTCTGGAAATCTTTTTTTAGAACACAAGTCCATTAAAAGGGGCTTTACGTAGAATTTTATGGTGGCAAGCGGGTTTGCCGCTCACAGACAGCACCAATAATTTGCAACGAATGTAGGAAACACGAAGTGGGGCTGGCGCAACGCGACGGCAGCGAAGCGGCAACCAACGAATCAAACAGACGGGAACCATTGCGAATTCCTGCAAACAGCAGGCATTAAAGAGGAACTGGCAACAGCCGGTAT